>CAUVLB010000204.1:0-3029 GCA_963552595.1 uncultured Stomatobaculum sp.
AGCGTGCATTTTGTGCTATCATATCGGAAAATGTGCCCGCACTCAGGCGAAATGCGGCACAAGCTGGAGGAACGGGATGATTATACTGAACAGAGTTTTATCGATTATCTTTGTCATTGTCTGCATGTTTCTCTCCGGTGTCGTTCTGATGCAGGAGGGAAAAGATCAGGGACTCGGTGCAATCGGCGGAATCGCGGATTCTTACTGGGGCAAGATTCGCGGACGCTCGGTGGAGGGAACGCTGGAGAGACTCACGGCGCTTGCGGCGGTGTTGTTCCTCGTCCTTGCCTTTGCATTGAACTTGATAAAATAAAACGAAGAAGGCTCCCGCAGTAAGCGCGGGGGCTTTTTTTCACGGTATTCGCCGTGTGAAAGACGGAGAAAGAGGAGAGTGTCGGGCGTATGACCCAGGAAGAATTATTGAAAAAGAGAGAGCAGGTACTGCTCAAGCTGATGGACGACCCCATGTACCAGCCCATGCGCCTTCAGGACATAGCGGTCTTTTTGGATGTGCCGAAAGCCAAGAGAAAGGACTTAGAGAGTGCGCTCGATGCGCTCGTTAGGGAAGGAAGGATACGCATCTCGAAGAACGGCAAATACGGTAAGTCCGAGAGTCAGGAAAAAGAGGGTGTGTTCACGGCAAATGCGAAGGGCTTCGGCTTTGTGCGCATCCCGGGGGAGGAGAACGATGTCTTTATTCCCCGCGATAAGACGAGAGGGGCTCTGCAGGGCGATACGGTGCGCATTTTGATTCCGCGCGGCCAGCAGCTTGAGCGCCGCGAGGGACGCGTGCTGGAAATTGTGGCGCGCGGCGTGCAGCGCTTAGTCGGCTACTATCGAAAAGAAAACAAGGGCGGCGTGGTGTTGCCGGACAACACCCGTTTTGCGGCGGATGTAATCATTCCGCAGGGGGCTTCTCTGGGCGCACAGACCGGTGAAAAGGTGCTGGTCGAGATCACGGCTTATCCGAAGGAGAGAGGCGATGACTTAGAGGGGCGCGTGCTGGAGCGGCTCGGCAAGGCAAGCGCAGTCGGAGTGGATCTCACCTCGATTGTGCGCAGTTTCGAAATCCCGGATACCTTTTCGGAGGAATGTACAGCGGAAGCCGCGCGCGCGGAAAAGCAGGGCGAGGCAGAGCTCCGTGGCGAAGTTATAGGGCGGCGCGATCTGAGAGGGCTCTTAACCGTTACCATTGACGGCGAGGACTCAAAGGACTTGGACGATGCGATCTCGCTCACCGAGCTCGAGAACGGAAACGTACAGCTCGGTGTCCACATTGCGGATGTCAGCGAGTATGTGAAAGAGGGAGGCGCCTTGGACCGCGAGGCCTTGAACCGCGGGACAAGCGTATACCTTCCGGACCGCGTGATTCCTATGCTTCCGGTGGAGCTCTCGAACGGCATCTGTTCACTGAACGAGGGTCAAGACCGCTTTGCGCTCTCCTGTCTCATGGAATTTACGGCAGAGGGAGAATTGGTGCACAGTGAAATCTGCGAATCCCTGATTCGCTCCGACCGCCGTCTCACCTACACAACGGTCAACCAGATTATCACGAACCGCGAGCCGGAGCTCTGCGAGCACTACGCGGAGTTCGTGCCCATGTTGGAGCGCATGGATATGTTGGCAAGACAGCTCCGTGCCCGGCGCAGCGAGCGCGGCTATATCGACTTCGATTTCCCGGAGAGCAAGGTGATTTTGAGTCCGTCCGGCAAGCCGCTTGAAATTCGCGCCTATGAGCGCAACGAGGCGACCCGCCTCATTGAGGACTTTATGCTCGCGGCAAACGAGACCGTCGCTAAGACCTATTGCTTAAAGCACCTGCCCTTCGTGTATCGAGTGCATGAGGCGCCGAATCCGGAGAAGTTACAGCTCCTTAAGACCTTTGTCATGAACTTCGGTCTGAACCTAAAGTTAAAGAACGGCGAGGTGACACCGCGGGGGATACAGAAGCTCCTGCTCCGCGTCGAGGGCACCGAGGCCGAGAATCTTGTGAGCCGCATGGCGCTGCGCACCATGACGCAGGCAAGCTATTCGGTGGACTGCATAGGCCACTTCGGCCTGGCTTCCCGCTATTACACGCACTTTACCTCCCCGATACGGCGCTATCCGGATCTTCAGATTCACCGCATCATCAAGGAAGAGCTGCGCCGCGGCTTAAGCGAAAAGCGGAAGGAACACTACCGCGCCATCCTGTCCGGCGTTTCGGACCGGGCAAGTCAGACCGAGCGGAGAGCCCAGGAGTGCGAGCGAGATGCGGTCAAGTACAAGAAGTGCGAGTACATGGAAGGCCACATCAACGAGATTTACGAGGGCATTATCAGCGGTGTGACGCGCTACGGCATCTATGTGGAATTAAAGAACACGGTGGACGGCATGATACGGGTCTCTGAACTGCGGGACGATCACTATCAGTACAACGAAGAGAGGGCAGAGCTGGTCGGCGAGTTCACGAAGAAGCGCTATCGTCTCGGCGAGCCGCTTCGCGTCCGGGTGACCGGCGCGGACCGCCTGCTGCGCACCGTAGACTTCCTGCCGGAGCCGCCGCTGCCTTCGGAGGAAGAGGATTAAGGAAACAGAGAGGAGAGGCATGGGAAAAGAGAGCAAGAAACTCATCGCGAACAATAAGAAAGCCCGCTTCGACTATTTTATTTTGGAGAGTTTTGAGACCGGCATTGAGCTTTTCGGCACGGAGGTGAAATCCCTGCGCCTCGGCCAGTGTTCCATTAAGGAGAGCTGGGTCGATATCAAAAACGGGGAAGTGTTCATCTACGGCATGCACATCAATCCCTACGAGAAGGGAAATATCTTCAACAAGGATCCGCTCCGCGTGCGCAAGCTCCTCATGCACAAGGGGGAGATACGCCGTTTGATCGGAACCATCAAGGAGAAGGGACTTACGCTCGTGCCGCTTGAAGTATACCTGAAGGGCAGACTGGTGAAAGTCGAGATCGGCCTTGCCCAGGGTAAGAAAAAGTACGATAAGCGGGCTACCATCGCAAAGAACGACGCGAGACGGGAAGTGGAGCGCG
>CAUVLB010000205.1:0-3026 GCA_963552595.1 uncultured Stomatobaculum sp.
CCTCAACGACCTGGGCCATCATGCGAGCGGGACTCACTCCGGTATTCTGTGACATAGATCCCGAAACCTATACCCTGGATCCGGCGAAGCTGGAGGCATTGATCACCGAACGCACGGCAGCCATACTTCCCGTGCACGTCTACGGAAACCTCTGTGACACCGAGGCACTCGCGGAAATCGCAACGCGCCATAAGCTTCCGCTGATTTACGATGCGGCACATGCCTTCGGCGTACGCAAAAACGGCGTGAGTGCGGCTGCCTTCGGCGACATCTCCATGTTTTCCTTCCATGCGACCAAGGTCTTTCACACGATTGAGGGCGGGGCGGTCTGCTGCCGGGACAAAGAACTCAGTACAAAGCTGTTTCGCTTAAAGAACTTCGGCATTGAAGAGAACGAGACCTACTGTGTCGGCGGCAACGGCAAGATGAACGAGTTTGAGGCGGCCATGGGGCTCTGTAACCTGCGCCATTTGCCGGAGGAACTGGCAAAGCGGAAACGGGTCTATGAGCACTATCTGGAACTGCTCTCGGAGGTCGAGGGGCTTAGACTCCCCAAGCAGCAACCCGGTGTCACGGCAAACTACGCCTATTTCCCTGTGGTCTTTACGGATGCCTACGGCGAGACGCGGGATGCGGCGGCACTCCGCCTACAGGCAAAAGGCTACTATCCGCGGAAGTACTTTTATCCCTGCACCAATGCGTTCCCGTTTCTGAAAGGGCGCATCGATCCGGGACATACGCCGATTGCGGCGGATATTTCGGCGCGTGTGCTGACGCTTCCGCTCTATGCGGATTTGGAGCTCACAGACGTGGAAGCAATTTGCCGCATCCTGCGGCGCGAGGCATGAGAGGAAGCATGATTAAAGCAATTATTTTTGACCTGGACGACACGCTCTTTGATTTTAAGAAGGCGCATGTCGAGGGGATGAAGGCTTGGGCGGCATATGCGGAGCGGGAGTTTCAGCTTCCCTGCGATCAGACCGTTGCGGAGGTGAATGCCCTGGTCAAGGAGCAGGCGGAGAAGATAGGACCGCTTGCGGCCTCCCATAACCGCTTGCTGCGCGCGGAGCTCTGGCTTGAGAAACATGGACTCCCCCTGTTTCCGCACGCGACCGCCCTTGCGGAGTGCTACTGGGAGGCGCTCATTGCGGTTGCCGAGCCGACCGAGGGCGCGGCGGAAGTTCTGCGGGACTTGCAGATGCGCGGCTTTTTGCTCGGGGTCGGCACCAATATGACGGCTTACGTGCAGTACAAGAAGATTGAGAAATTGGGTCTCGGTTCTTACCTTGACTTTGTCGTGACGAGCGAGGTCTGCGGCGTGGATAAGCCGATACGCCACTTCTTTAAGTACTGTTTGAAGAAGGCGAATGAAGTGCTGGAGCGACAGGGCAGAGCGGAGCGCATTGAGATGAATGAGATTCTCTTTGTCGGTGACTCCCCGAAGCACGACATTGAGGGCGCGCGAAACGCGAAGATGCACGCCCTGCTCTTTGATCCCGCGGGACGGCATCCGGAGGAAGAGGAGCGGATACAGTCTTTTCGAGAGATTTCGGAAGTGCTGGAGCGCCTCGGCTGATGTAAACAGAGCTTTGTAAACAACAAAGCCCCCGGAATTACCGTTCGACTGCGGTAAATCCGGGGGCTGCTTGTTCATACGCTGAAACGCATGTTTCGCGTTACTCAGAGTGTCGGCTGCGCCTGTGCAAGGGAAGCATAGGCCGAGGGACGGTTCAGAATGTCCATGAACTGCTCACCGGTAATGGTCTCCTTCTCGTAGAGGTACTGCGCAAGCTCATTTAACTTGTCCTTGTTCTCGCGAAGCAGGGCAACAGCCTTGTCGTGCTGTTCCTGCACCAGGGCGACGACGCGCTTATCGATTTCCTCGAGTGTTTTTTCCGAGCAGATTGAAGTGCTCTCGTCGCCGAGGTAACGGCTGTTGCGCTGGGAGAGCTGTACCATGCCGAACCGCTCGTCCATGCCGTACTGGGTAATCAAGGCTCTCGCAATCTTGGTCGCCTGCTCAATGTCATTCGAAGCGCCGGTCGTGATGACGCCGAACTCCACTTCCTCTGCGGCGCGCCCCGCAGTATAGGTGCAAATCTTATTCAACAGGTCTTCTTTGGTGTAGAGGTACTTATCGTGCTCCTCGACCTGGAGGGTATAGCCGAGCGCACCGGAGGTGCGGGGAATAATTGTAATTTTCTGTACCGGTGCAGAGTGGCTTTGCAGCGCAGCGACCAGAGCGTGACCAATCTCATGATAGGCAACGGTCGCTTTCTCTTTGTCGGTCAGCATCGCATTTTTCTTCTGGTAGCCCGCAATGACGGTCTCGACGCTCTCTTCGAGGTCTTGCTGGTTTGCTACCTTGCGGCCGCTTCGAACCGCGCGGAGCGCAGCCTCATTGATGATGTTCGCGAGCTCGGCGCCGGAGGCACCGGAGGCCATGCGCGCAATCGTGTGGAAATTTACATTGTCTGCGAGGCGCACCTTCTTTGCGTGCACCTTGAGAATTTCTTCTCTGCCCTTTAAATCCGGGAGTTCTACCGGGATGCGGCGGTCAAAGCGGCCGGGGCGAAGGAGCGCCGGATCCAGGGACTCGGGGCGGTTGGTCGCCGCGAGTATGATGACACCCGAGTTGCCCTCAAAGCCGTCCATCTCGGTGAGCAGCTGGTTTAAGGTCTGCTCGCGCTCGTCGTTTCCGCCGAAGGAGCCCGCAGAGCGTTTGCCGCCGATGGCATCGATCTCGTCGATAAAGACAATGCAGGGCGATTTCGCCTTGGCCTGCTGGAAGAGGTCGCGCACCTTGGAAGCTCCCATGCCAACAAACATCTCGACGAACTCCGAACCGGAAATCGAGAAGAAGGGGACATTGGACTCTCCTGCGACCGCCTTTGCAAGCAGGGTCTTACCGGTTCCGGGCGGGCCTACGAGCAATATGCCCTTTGGCATCTGCGCGCCGATTGCGGTGTACTGACTCGGATCCTTTAAGTATTGCACAATCTCTTGCAGACTTTCTTTTGCCTCGT
>CAUVLB010000206.1:0-3022 GCA_963552595.1 uncultured Stomatobaculum sp.
GGTCGCAGGCGCTGCGGCGGCGGCAGTCTCCTACTACCGTCAGTACACCGAGTTCCACCGCGACCTGGATGAGGAGTTTCACGACTACGAGGAGGGCGAGGAAGGCGCACACACGGCGCATACCGAGACCCCGAACCGGAATTATGTGTCCCTGAACGCAAACCGCGGTGAGTTCACCGCTGCGGCACAGAACACGTTTGAGGCGGCAAAGGGCATGGTCACCAGCGCTGCCGGTATGTTGAAGGATGTCGGCAACATTCTGGCGGACAATCTTCAGGCAGTGAGCGCCGAGAAGAGCTCGCATAATTCCGGCTGCGCTTGCCACTGCGGCTGCGAGGAAGCAGTTGAGACCGCGACGGAGAGTGCAGAAGAAGCTGCGGAGATCAGCTCCGACAATCTTCTCGCTAAATCCTATGCGGCTGCCGGCAGCGAGGCAAAGCCCGCGACAGAAATCACCGAAGAACTGTGACGAAATCCTACATAAAAGCAAGCAGGCAGAGAAGTAAGTTCCTTCTCTGCCTGCTGTTTTATTTTCCATTTTGTTTGCCTTTGTCGGGCTCTAAACCCCTTCCAGATTAAAGTCCGGGAGAAAGCGGCTGCCGCGGCTGTCCGCCTCCTGAATGTAACCGTTTCGAAAGCCGAGGCGAAGGAAGTAATCCTCCGCTCTTGCCCGCTCTCTCGCGGTCAACGAGCGATTCAGTTCCGGGTAGCGCGTCTCTCGGAACGGGGTGTATTGGAACATGAGGCTCACATACTGCTCTGTTCCGTACTCCTCTGCGATGTTTTTCAGGACTGCAAAGCTGTTTTTTAGGTGCAGGGGCAGGACAAGATGGCGTATCATCACGCCGCTCACTGCCTTTCCCGCATCGCTCAGCTTCAAATTTCCGCTCTGCCGGTACATCTCCCGTATTGCCGCCCTTGCGACTTCCGGGTAGTTTGCCGCGCCCGAGAAGCGCGCCGCGAGTGCTGTATCCGCGTACTTGTAGTCCGGCAGCCAGACATCGACCAGGCCTTCGAGCGCGCGCAGAACTTCGACCCGCTCATAGCCGGAGGTGTTGTAAAGGATGGGCAGCTTCGGGCGGTACAGCTCCAAGGCCTTCATAAGCTCCGTGACCCAAGGCGTCGGCGTCACAAGGTTAATGTTATTTGCCCCCTTTGCCTCGAGTTCCCGGAAGATATCCGAAAGTCGCGCCGCTGTGAGCTCCCGGCCGTAGCGCTCCCGGCTGATTTTATGGTTCTGGCAAAAGACACAGTGCAGGTTGCAGCCGGCAAAAAAGACCGTGCCCGAGCCCTCCGCGCCGCTGATACAGGGTTCTTCCCCGAAGTGGAGCGCTGCCCTTGCAGCAAGAAGCCGGGCGCTGCATCCGCAGGCACCCGGCTTCTCTTCCCGATTGACGCGACAGAGTCTCGGACAGAGCTCACAGGAGCGCAAGTCCAAATCTATCATAAATGACTCTTCTTTCCTTCTTCCGTCTCAGAGCTTAAAGCTGCTCTTCAGCGAGACAATGCGGTTAAAGACCAAGTTCTCCGGGGTGGAGTCCTTCGAATCCACACAGAAGAAGCCGTTCCGCACAAACTGGTAGCTGTCGTAGGCCTTGGCACCCTCAAAATTGGGCTCCAGCTTACAATCCTTTAAGATGACGCGGGAGTTCGGGTTTAAGTTCAGGTTGCCGTTCTCATCGAGCTTGCCCTTCTCCTCATCGACCAGGTTCTCATAGAGCCGGCACTCGGCATTGACCGCCGTGGAGGCATTGACCCAGTGGATGGTACCCTTCACCTTTCTGCCCTCGAAGCCCGAGCCGCTCTTCGTCTCCGGGTCGTAGGTGCAGTGCACGGCAATTACCTTGCCGTTCTCGTCCTTATCGACGCCCACGCACTTCACGAAGTAAGCGCCCATGAGACGCACTTCATTGCCCGGGAAAAGGCGGAAATACTTCTTCGGCGGCTCCTCGCGGAAGTCATCTTCCTCAATCCAGAGTTCTCTGCCGAAGGGAAGGGTGCGGCTGCCGAGCTCCGGGTTCTCAAGGTTATTCGGCATCTCAAGCTCCTCGATCTGACCCTCCGGATAGTTGTCGATGATAAGCTTGAGCGGCTTTAAGACCGCCATCATGCGTGCGCGAGAGAGCTTCAAATCCTCGCGAATGCAGTACTCAAGCATGGCGGAGTCGACCGAAGAATTCGCCTTCGAAACACCGACCAACTCAACAAAGCGCTTGATGGACTCCGGCGTATAGCCTCTCCGGCGGAGCGCCGCAATCGAGACCAGACGCGGGTCGTCCCAGCCGTCCACAATGCCGTCCTCTACGAGCTTCTTGATGTAGCGCTTTCCGGTCACGACATTCGTGAGATAGAGCTTTGCAAACTCAATCTGGCGCGGCGGCTCTTCAAACTCGCACTCGTTCACAACCCACTCGTAGAGCGGGCGGTGATCCTCAAACTCGAGGGTGCAAATGGAGTGGGTAATCTTCTCGACCGCGTCCTCAATGGGGTGCGCAAAGTCGTACATCGGGTAGATGCACCACTTGTCGCCGGTGTTCTGGTGGGAGAGGTGGGCAATGCGGTAGATGACCGGATCCCGCATGTTGATGTTCGGGGAGGCCATGTCAATCTTTGCGCGGAGCACGCGCTCACCGTCCGCATACTTGCCCTCTCGCATCTCCTCAAAGAGCTTTAAGTTCTCCTCAATCGAGCGGTTGCGGTAGGGGCTCTCCTTGCCGGGCGTATTGAAGTCGCCGCGGTACTCGCGAATCTGATCCGCGCTCAGATCACAGACAAAGGCCTTGCCCTTCCGGATCAGCTTGACCGCACACTCGTACATGGTCTCAAAGTAGTCCGAGGCGAAGAAGACGCGATCCTCAAACTTTGCGCCGAGCCACTCCACGTCCGCGCGAATCGACTCGACAAACTCCCATTTCTCCTTGGTCGGGTTTGTGTCGTCGTAGCGGAGATTAAAGAGGCCGCCGTACTCCTCCGCGAGTCCGTAATTCAGAAGAATCGACTTTGCGTGCCCTATGTGCAGGTA
>CAUVLB010000207.1:0-3015 GCA_963552595.1 uncultured Stomatobaculum sp.
AAATAAGGCTGTCAGGTAAGGGCCGCCGGTTTTTCCGAGCACGCGGAGTAAATGCCGGTTCAGCGCGAAGGTGGAAATCAGACGATACGAGGGGATGCCGAGTTCCGCCGCGAGCGTCTTCCCGGGGAAAAAGAGGAGTTCATAGATCAGGCAGTCGTAGTTCGCGCCGATACGTTTAAGCGTGCGGTAGGCCGCTCCCCAGTTCCGGATTTCATTCAGCGCCGGGACAGGACTCTGCGGCGGTTCGTTGTAGGGCACAAAGCGCGCACCGCTCGCCTCCACCCGCTCCCGAAACGATTCCGCCTGGATATAGTCCACCTCGTGTCCCGCCGCGACAAGGCAGCGCACCAGGCCGAGCGAGGGGTTCGTGTGCCCCGCATACGGCAAATTTACCATCAGAATGCGTCTCTTGTTCTCTTCCATCCGCTCACGCCCTCCCCCGCGGTTGCTTTTTTGTCCCTCTGAACTTATAATTTTATCATGATTTTTCACGCATATCAGCTGAATTAGGAGGTCTCTCATGTCTAAAAAGCGTCTGGTGCTCTCTCTCGGCCACAAGGATCTCGGCACCAATCTGCCGGAGCAAAAAGCGGCCGTTGCGGAGACCGCGCCTATCATCGCAGATTTTGTCGAAGAGGGCTGGCAGGTCGCCGTGACCCACTCCAATGCGCCCCAGGTCGGCATGATCCACGGCGCGCTCTCCGAGTTTGCGGCGCGCCACGAGGGCTACACCCCCTCGCCGCTCTCGGTCTGCTCTGCCATGAGTCAGGGCTACATAGGCTACGACCTGCAGAACGGACTCCGCTCGGAGCTCCTGTCCCGCGGCATCTATAAGTGTGTCTCGACCATCATGACCGAGGTCACGGTAGATCCCTATGACGAGGCCTTTTATCAGCCCCTGAAAACCATAGGTCGCTTCATGTCGAAGGAAGAGGCCGAAGAAGAGGACGCAAAGGGCAACCACACGGTTGAGGTTCCCGGCAAGGGGTATCAGCGTATTGTCCCCGCGCCGAATCCGGTCGCGATTGTTGAAATCGATGCAATCAAGGCGCTCCTCGACGCAGACCAGGTGGTCATCTGCTGCGGCGGCGGCGGTGTCCCGGTACTCGAGCAGGGCACGGTGCTCCGCGGCGCCAGTGCCGTCATCGAAAAGGATTTGACTTCCGGCCTCCTCGCGCGGGAAGTGGATGCGGATGTGCTTCTCATCTTAACCGCTGTCGACAATGTGACCTTGAACTTCGGCACCCCGGCCGAGGAAGCCATCTCCGAAATGAGCATTGCGGACGCCAAGGCCTACATGGAAGCCGGGCAGTTTGAGTTTAAGAGCATGCTCCCGAAGGTCAAGGCAGCGGTCGACTTTGTGAGCGCGGGCAAGAACCGCTCCGCCGTCATAACGAGCCTCGCAAAAGCAAGACAGGCGCTCCGCGGCAAGGCGGGCACCCGCATCTCCTAAGTCTCTGTTCTTCCCCCGCGTAAAGCGGAACAACAACAACAACAACAACAAGACCCCGAGTCTTCCGCTTTTCCGGGAAGACTCGGAGTCTTCATGTTTACGCTTTGGGGTTTCCTTACCAAAGGAAGGGGAAGCCGCTGCCCTCCTCGTTTTCCTCACGGTTCTCCGGAATACTTTCGTCCGGTAAGCTGCCCTTCGATTCCGCCGCCTTATCCTGACTGTCTTCCTTGCTCTCTGCGCTCTTGCGCTTCAGGCTGCCCTGCCCCTTCAGGGTGAGGCTGATTTCCTTCTCCTCATAGCCCTTGCCGCTCTGGCGCTTAACCGTCAGGGTCACCGTCTCGCCCTTCTCATAGCGCGTGAGCTTATCCTTGAGGTCTTCAATCGAAGAGACACTCTGTCCCTCGAACTTGGTGATGATATCGTTTTCCCTGAGCTCCGATTCTGCAGCCGCGCCGCCGTCCAGAATCCTGTAGACAAAAATTCCGACCGGCATGTTGAACTTCTGTGCCGCCTCATTGTCCACATTCTGTCCCTGAAAGCCGATGTAGCCGCGATCCGCCTCCGCAACCGTGCCCCTTGTCTTCTGCAGAGAAAGGGTGTTGATGAGCTCGGTCACGCTGGAAATCGGGATGGCGTAGCCCATGCCCTCGACCTTCGTGTCCACACTCTTCGACTCGTTGATGCCGATTACCTGCCCCTGCATATTGAGGAGGGCACCGCCGGAATTTCCGGGGTTAATCGCGGCATCCGTCTGCAAGAGATTCTCAACCGTCTTGCTCTCGCCGCTTGAACCGTCCTGCGCGGTGATGCTGCGCCCCTTGGCGCTGACATAACCCACGGTCACGGACTGACCGTAACCCAGCGCGTTGCCTATGGCCACGACGCCCTGTCCCACCTTGAGCTCATCCGAATTGCCGATCTCGGCAATCGCAATCTTAGCCTTGGTCTCCTCCGGCACATCCGCCTTCTTGACCGCAATGACCGCGACATCCACGCCGGAATCCGAGCCCTTCATCTCCGCGTCGATACTCTGCCCGTCGATAAACTGCACTTTGACACTCTTCGTATTCTCAATCACGTGGTTGTTCGTGACAATCAGGTATTCCTCTTCATTCTCGCCGATAATGATGCCCGAACCCGCGCCTGAGGTCTCATAGGAAGCCGTGCGCCCAAAGATATCGCTGACCTTCTGCTCGCCCTTCACATCGATGGCCACAACCGAAGGCATGGCCTTCTCGACAATGGCAGAGACATCGAGGGGACCGCTCTCCGCGCTCGCGGAACTCTCACTGTTGGTCGCCGTGCGCAGCACGCTCGGGACCGTCTCCGCCGCGACGCCGCTCTCCTCTACGGCCACCGAACGCTTCGGCATGACCGCGCGACTCACCGTGCCCATCGTGACTCCTGCCACGGCACCGAAAACCAGGGCGCAGGCTGCCGCGGTACCGAGCTTCTTTGCGAGACCGCCTTCCTTCTTCGGCGTCTCAGCCGCTCCCTTGTCGCCGCCCGCGCTGAAATAAGTTTCATCCGAAATCGTGTTATAGGGATCTGCGCTCTGCTTC
>CAUVLB010000208.1:0-3013 GCA_963552595.1 uncultured Stomatobaculum sp.
CGCGGAGCGCAAAGGAGAGACTGATTAAGCACCCGGAGGGGATTTTACAGATTACGCCTGAGTCGCTGGAAGCTCTGCTTCTCCATCGGAAGGCGGCGGTTCCGACTCTCTTTTCGGATTTACGCTTTATTGTGATCGATGAGATTCATGCGCTGCTTCGGCAGGACCGCGGGCGGCAGACCTTCTGCCTGATTGAGCGTCTTATGCGGCTCTCGGGCTGCAGACCGCGGCGGGTGGGGCTCTCGGCGACCATAGGCAATCCGAAGGAAGTGGGGCGCCTGCTCGCTGCGGGAAGCGGCCGTGCGACCGCGATTCCGCGCATGGAGACAGGGAAGGAACACTGGCGCCTATCACTCGAACACTTTTGGAAGACGGGGCTGCAGTCCGGCACGGCGGATACGCGTTTTCCGACCTTGCCGCTTGACCGGGCGCTTACGAATGCACCGCGGGGGGCGGATCCGGGACTCGGCTACATATACGCCCACAGCGCCGGCAAAAAGTGCCTCATTTTTACGAACTCCCGCGAGGAGTGCGAGCTGGTCTGTCAGGAGTTAAGGCAGTACTGCGAGGCCATGCGAGAACAAGATCGTTTTCTCATTCACCACGGGAATCTCTCGGCCTCCTACCGCGAGAGCGCGGAGGAGGAGATGCAGCGCGCGGACTCCTTAAAGAGCATCTGCGCGACGGCAACCTTGGAGCTCGGCATCGATGTGGGCAGGCTGGAGCGCGCCTTTCAGCTCGATGCGCCGTTTACGGTCTCCGGTTTTTTGCAGAGGCTCGGCAGAACGGGGCGGCGCGGTGCCCCCGCGGAGCTCTGGTTCGTGATGCGGGAAGAGCCAGCCGAAGCGCGGGCTTCGCTTCCGGAGGCCTTTCCCTGGTATCTTTTGCAGGGCATTGCCTTGGTGCAGCTCTACGCGGAGGAGCGCTATGTGGAGCCGCCGGACACGCGGCGCTTGCCGTACAGTCTCCTCTACCACCAGACCATGAGTACACTTGCCTCGGAGGGAGAACTGACTCCACGGGAGCTTGCGCTCCGCGTCTTGACGCTCACGCCGTTTGAACGCATCTCGAAGGAGGAGTACGGCCTCCTCTTACAGCATTTACTCCGCATCGATCACATCAACCGCACGGCGGAAGGCGGGCTCATCATCGGCATCGAGGGAGAGCGTGTGGTGAACAATCATAAGTTCTATGCGGTTTTTCAGGAGAATGTGGAGTACACGGTGAGAACCGGGAGCGAGACTCTGGGAACCATTGTGAAGCCGCCGCCCGCGGGCGAAAAAATCGCGATTGCGGGGCGGGTCTGGGCCGTGGACGAGGTGGATCATAAGGCGCACACCGTGCTCTGCACCTTAATCAAGGGCAGGGTTCCGGCTTACTTCGGCGATGTTCCGGGATCGATCGAAACGCGAATTCTGGAGCGCATGCGGAAGGCGCTTCTGGAAGAGCAGATTTATCCCTATCTACAGAGGAATGCGGCGGGGCGGCTTTTGGAAGCGCGAACGCTGGCGGCGCGCACGCGGCTTAAAAAGACCTCGCTCTTACCCCTCGGCGAAAAAATATGGGCGCTCTTTCCCTGGCTCGGAAGTTATGCCTTTCTCGCACTGGAGCGCTTCTTAAAGCTGCGCTGTAAGGATAGACTCGGCCTAAGAGGATTCACGTCTGCGCGGCCGTATTATATGATGTTTTCGATGGAGGTCGGAGAAGAGGAGTTCTATGAGATTCTGCTTGACGAGGCCGAGAAAACATTTGCGCCGGAAGAGCTGCTCTACGAGCGCGAAGTCCCTGTCTTTGAAAAGTTTGATTGCTATGTCCCGGAGAGCTTAGTGCGGCGCGGCTTTGCGCGCGGCGTTCTGGACATAGAGACCATGCTGCGGCGCGTGCGGGGGCGTTTCACATTGCAAGATTGTGATAGACCTGCTATAACAGGCTGAGAGGCCCGTGTCGGGTGCTCTGAAAGGAAAGGCATATGCAGCGGGAATTCAATGCAAAACAGTCGATTATCACGCCGGAGGCCGTGTTCATCATCGGTACTTACGATGAGAACGGTGTCCCGAATGCGATGAATGCGGCATGGGGGATGCAGAGCGACTACGGTGAGATTACGATACAGCTCGCGAAGCATAAGACTACGGATAACCTGAAAAAGACCGGAGGATTTACAGTTGCGTTTGCGACCGAGAGCACGGTGCTGATCTCCGATTATTTCGGCATTGAAAGCGGCAACAAGGTCAATAAAATCGAGAAAGCGGGTTGCCATGTGCGGAAGAGCGCGCATGTGAACGCGCCCATCATAGAAGAGTACCCGGTCACTTTGGAATGCAAGGTAAAGAGTTACAGCGATGAGACCGGTGTTCTGGTCGGCGAGATTGTGGCGATGCAGGCGGAGGAAGCGGTCTTAACGGACGGCAAGGTGGACTATGATAAGCTGCGTCCCATCATCTTCGATATTTCGAGCATGAGCTACCGCGTGATCGGGCCGGTGGTCGGGAAAGCCTACCGCGATGGTCTGGCGCTGAAAAAATGAGAGTGAGCTGCGGGGTGAAAGCCGCAGCTTTTTTGACAGCGGCGTCTCCTCGGAACAGCCGTGAGGGAAGCGTATGAGATTATTCGGCGGCACGGATTTGGTGTTGTATTTCTTTTTCTACGCCTTTGCGGCGTGGGTACTGGAGACTTTATTTTTCAGCCTCAAAAAACAGCGCTTTGTGAATTGCGGCATCCTCGATCTGCCCTTGCTCTTGTCGCATGGAGCAGCCATGGTGAATTTAATCTTGGTGAGCAGCGGGGAGATGCCGGAGCGCTCGCGTTTTTTGTTCGCCTTGGTGCAGACTTTGGCAATCGGGTATCTATCTGAGTTTTTTGCAGAGCACTTGCTCCGGAAAAAGCGCTCTGCCCTCGGCAGAATCAAACTGCGCCCTAATTTTAAGCTGCGCCTACTGTGGGCACTCGGTCTCAGCGCAATCTATGAATCACTTTTGATTGTTGTACAACCGCTGCTCTTTTCGCTGATTTC
>CAUVLB010000209.1:0-3000 GCA_963552595.1 uncultured Stomatobaculum sp.
CAAAAAATGAACGAACCGCAACCGCGGTTCGTTCTTTTTCATTCTTACCCAATTTGTTGATTCGCCGCGCGAAGTTTGGGCTTATATCTTGCGGTGTGCGCTCCCCCGATTTTCGTAAGATACTTCGCTTCCTCTTCACCGGTCCCGAAGCCCGGCGGTAGGGCGAACTTCACTCCTATGCCAAGCGTATTTCTCGCGATGCGAAAACCGCGGTTCCGGACATTCGCAAAGATTTCTGTTTCGCAAAGGTTTCGTTTCGCACCGCCCGATGAACGTGCATTCACTCAAATAATAACTCCTTATAGAATCAGTTGAAAACAGTGTACACGGGTTCAAAATAGGAACGTACGTTTTGTATTGTTTCCCCTTCTCAATGCCCGTTTTACAGTTGGTTTCGAGCGATGCCACGCGAAAGCGATGACACAGCAAGACACGGTTGTTCTCTCCGAGCACGAGAGCTCTTTCCGTTTTGACTTCTTCACAGGTGGCGCAGGAGAGAAGTCAGTTCTGCCACAATTGCCCAGAGGAAAAGGGCGCCCGCAACACAGAGGCCCCACCAAAACACTTGTTTGATGCGAGCATTCTTCACTGCGGAAAAGCCAAAATAAAGCAAGGCAATCGGGGTCAGCGCGTAGCCGCCCAGCATCCCGAAATACCAGAGCCACGGGAGAAAGTGCGGAACTCCGATGCCGCGCGGCGCAGTCAAATTCATCCAGACGGTAGAGAGCGCACAGCAACAAAGGAGCCCCGCGGTCAGCGCATAGAGCTTACGAAACCGCAGTTCCCGCTGCCGCTTGTACAGCCAAAGCATGAGAAGCGCAAGTCCCAGCGGTAAAACCACATTTGGAAATATGGGCACGAATACCTCCTTCCATCCGCCAAAGCATCTCATTGCGGAGTGAATCAGTTCGGTCAGGACATAGTAAAACCATGCGAGCCCGGCCGCCGAAAGCAGCGCAGCGCTCAGGCTTATCAGTTGCAACAGGGCTGCGGGACAGCGCTGTGTATTCCCCGCCGCATCGAAAAAGTGCAGAAACGAAAGCAGGGCCAAAATATAGCCGAGGTAGAGCGTCCAAACTCGGACGGAATATGCCGGCACATACGCGACGGAGCCGTACGGAAACACATAGCTGTGTGCAATATAAGCGAATATCCCGCAGCCGAATAAGAGCACCGTGAGGCTGTAAAGATGCCGATTCCAAATCAGCGCTCGCTGCAGCCTACGCATGCGGAGCAGCGCAGGTAGCAGCGCAAACGGAAGCAGCAGATTCATCAGAAACGGAAGCAGGTGATTCAAAAACAGCTCCATACAGCTCTCCTTTCGCTTCGCGCCGAATAAAGGCGAACCTCTGCTCCCGCTCCTCTCACTGTACGAGCAGTTGGGAAATAATCTTGACAAAGAGCAACACCAGCACGAGCAAGAGGACAGGGCGTATGGCCTTGCTCCCCTGCTTCAGCGCAAGCCCCGCGCCGAGGTAGGCGCCTATCATATTGCAGAGTGCCGCGCTCACGCCGAGCGGAATGAACACGGTGCCGTTCATCAGAAAGACGATGAGCGAGCTCAGATTGGTCGCCAAGTTAATCGCCTTCGCCTGCCCGTTTGCGCTCTTTAAGCCGAGGCGCGACCAGACGTTTAAGAGCACAATCAAAAAGGTGCCTGTGCCCGGCCCGTAGAGTCCGTCGTAAATGCCGACCAGAAAGGCCGAGGCCGCCGCAGTCACATAGGTACGCCCCGTGATTTGTTCTTCCTCCGGGCTTCGGTCGCGGAGCAGCTTTTTATTCAGCACGAGAAAGGCGACAAAGGGCAGGATGCAAAGGAGGATAATCAAAGTCATCCGCTCCGGCATGCGGAGCGAGAGCCGCGCACCGATCGAAGCGCCCACAAAGGCCGCCGCGACCGCGGGAAGCGCAAGGCGCTTTTCAATCATGCCCTGCTTCGCAAAGCGCCCGGTCGCGAGCGTGGTCCCGAAGACCGCCGAAAACTTGTTGGTGCCGATCGCCGTGTGCACCGGAATGCCCGCAAAGAGGTAGGCGGGCAGGGAAATCAGACCGCCCCCGCCGCCGATGGCGTCTACAAAGCCCGCCAGAAAAACCAGCGGGCATACAATCAAAAAAGTTGTGATATTCATTGTTTTCTCAGGCGATGTGAACGCTCACTTCCTCGCGGTACATCTTCTCGGGGAAGAAGCGGCGATAGAAGCGATCCAAAATGCGCCGAATTTCGGCGGCGGAGTGCGGCGTTACGCCGCCTGCCTCGAGGATGCGGTAGTTCATGCCGCAGACCTCCGCGCGCACACGGGTCTCACGGACGCCGTTCCTAAGATAGAACGCGCGGCGGCGAAGGCGCACAGCCTCTTCTTCATCGTCCGCGGCGTGATCCGGATCTTCAATCTCACCGAGTATGGTCTCGGCATCGTCGATGTGTGCCTCCATCTCCCGCAAAAAGTCGGTCCCGATTCCGCTGCCGCGCTCCGATTCCTTGACGGCAAAATAGTCGAGCAGATAGTGGTGTCCCTCCTCCGCCTTTTCCCGCGCAAAAAGCGCATAGGCGAGAAGGTCTTGCTTCTTGCTGTTGTCGCGGATCGCGAGCGGCAGATAATGCCCTGTCTCGTAGAGTTCCTGCATCTTCGGGAAGGGCTTTAATTCTACCTCCGGAAAATCTTCCTGCATTCTCGTCTCAAAGAGCTTCCGCAGCGCGGGCAGGTTGAGTTTTTCCACTCGGATCCGCTTGGTACAGTCTGTCTCCGCCGTCTGTTTTCGTTTCAGTTCGTGTCGCATGATTTGTTTCTCCTTTTCTTACTTCTCTTCGTCCCGCTCCTTGCGGGGTGTAAACCGTTCCTTGTGGGTGAGCGCATAATAGAATAGGTACTGCTGTAAAATACCCGCATGCTTCCTGGCGACCAAGGGGTCTACCCCCTGATAGCCCTCGCTCACGATGCGCTGCATCCAGACGTCCGAGGGCACGCGCTCCGTTCTGCCGTAGCCAAAGAGCATCACGCA
>CAUVLB010000210.1:0-2995 GCA_963552595.1 uncultured Stomatobaculum sp.
ACCTCGCGCTTGTAGAGGTGCTCAATGACCTCCTTCATTGTGACAATCGCCGTCGTCTTGATGCCGTAGCGCTCCGAGATCTCGGAGAGCGCGCTCTTTTTGCCCTTGCCTCTCTCGCAGCGGTCCACACTGACCACAAGTCCCAGCACTTCCGCGGCGCCCTGCGCCTTGATGATGGGCATGGTCTCCTCAATCGAGGTGCCGGCAGTGGTCACGTCCTCGACAATCACAATCTTATCCGTATCCCGTATCGGTGCGCCAAGCAGTATACCCTTGTCGCCGTGATCCTTCACTTCCTTGCGGTTTGCGACATAGCCGAGCTCCTTCTCATAGAGCTCACTCATGCCGATGGATGCCGCGACACAGAGCGGAATGCCCTTGTACGCAGGTCCGAAGAGCAGGGTCGCCTCCTCGCCGAAGGCCGCATGGATGGCGCGCGCATAGTAGGCGCCGAGCTGCTTTAACTGGGTTCCGGTGCGGTAAAAGCCGGTGTTCACGAAGAACGGGGTCTTTCTGCCGCTCTTGGTCACGAAGTCGCCGAACTTTAAGACCTCGCACGAAATCATAAACTCAATAAATTCCTGCTTGTACTGTTCCATAGTCCTCCCTTATTAGCGCACTGCGCCGATGAGTTCTCTGACATCCTTGGTGCCGGTCCTCTTAAGATACGCGGCTATGCCCTCCGCCACCTCCTCCGAGGCGCGCGGATTGCGGAAATTCGCCGTGCCGACCGAGACCGCTGTCGCGCCCGCAAGTAGAAACTCGACCGCGTCCGCGCCGTTCTCAATGCCTCCCATGCCGATGATGGGCAGCTTGACCGCATGTGCGCAGTCATAGACCATGCGCACCGCAATCGGGTGCACCGCTGGACCCGAGAGGCCGCCGGTGCGGTTCGCGAGCACAAAGCATCTGCGCTCAATGTCTATCTTCATGCCGGTCAGGGTGTTGATGAGCGAGAGCACATCCGCTCCGCCCGCCTCCGCCGCCCGCGCAGTCTCCGTGATATCGGTGACATTCGGCGAGAGCTTGACAATTAACGGCTGTGCCGCCCTCTCCTTCACGCGGCGGGTGATGTGCTCGACCGCCTTTGCTTGGGTGCCGAAGGCAATGCCGCCCTCTTTGACGTTCGGGCAGGAGATGTTGAGCTCCAAAAAGTCGACCGGCGCCTCGCGGAGCCGTTCCACAACCTCGACATACTCCTCCTCGCTGTGGCCGCAAACATTGACCACGACGCGGGTGTCAAACTGCTTTAAGAAGGGCAAATCCCGCTTGAGGAATACATCCACGCCCGGGTTCTGCAGGCCGATCGCATTCAACATGCCGCTCGGCGTCTCCGCGATGCGCGGAGTCGGGTTGCCCGCCCACGGAACGGCCGCGACCCCCTTGGTCACGACAGCGCCGAGCTTATTGAGGTCCACAAATTCACTGTACTCTTCTCCGGCCCCGAAGGTGCCGCTCGCCGTCATCACGGGGTTTTTGAGGGTAATTCCCGCAAGACTCACTTCCGTTGAGATGTTCAAAGCACCACCTCCTCTGCGCGAAATACCGGTCCGTCGGCACAGACGCGCTTGTTTTTGACATTCGAGTGCGCATCGACTTCCGTGCTCTCGGTGATGCAGCCGAGGCAGGCACCGATGCCGCAGGCCATACGCTCTTCCATGGAGACCCAGAGCGGAATTCCCGCCTCCGCCGCATAGGCCTTCAGCGCGCGGAGCATGGGCAGCGGACCGCAGCTCAAAATAGCCTTCGGCTGTTCCGGCAGGGCGCGGATGAGATCCACGACATTGCCGCGAATTCCCGCGCTGCCGTCCTCGGTTGCAATCTTTACAGCATCCGCCGCGACCGCAAAGTCCTCGAGTAAGAAAAGCTGCGCCTTGCTGCGATAGCCGAGCAGAGCGGTCTTTTTCCCGGGAAGCGCCCAGAGGAGCTCGAGGAGAGGCGGAATGCCGATGCCGCCGCCGACCACAACGACATCATCGAGTTCGGTCGGGAAGCTGTTTCCGAGCGGGCCGAGCAGCATGAGCTCGGTGCCGGCCTGATAGCGCGAAAGTTCTTCGGTGCCGCTTCCCTCCTTGGTCACACGGTACACCAGACGCAGTACGCCGTTCTCGCGGTCTATGTTGCAAAGACTGATGGGGCGCGGCAGGATATGCGACTCGTTATTCAAAAACACATTGACAAACTGTCCCGGTCTCGCGGCCGCCGCAATCTGCGGTGCCAGAAGTCTAAGGTCAAAGACGCCGGGACATAACTCGCGCTGTCCCAAGACGGAAGCGCGCTCCTTTACTTTACTCATACGCCGTTATCCCCCGTTTCTCAGGCAAAGCGGATGCAACGCTTTAGGTCCGCAATCATGTCGATTGTCGCCTGTCGCGCCGCCTTTGCAAAGCCTTCTGCGCCAAACTCACGATACTGCTCCTGCTTCCACGCCGCAATAATACCGCGTGAAGAGTTCACAATGCCGCCCTCGCCCTTTTCATTGAACGCGACCGCGAGATCCTCTGCCTTGCCGCCCTGGGCGCCGTAGCCCGGAATCAGGAAGAAGGTGTGCGGCATACGCGCTCTGAGCTCCTCAAGCATCTTAGGATAAGTCGCGCCGACCACCGCGCCGACATTGGACCACTCGCCTTCCATGAGGGACTCGCCCCAGGATGAGGTGAGGTCCGCAACCCGCGCATAAAGCGGCTCGCCGTCAATCAAGCGATCCTGCAGCTCGCCGCTCGAGGGATTCGAGGTCTTGACGAGCACAAAAATACCCTTATCGCAGCGTCCGCAGACCTCAAGGAAGGGCTTCACGCCGTCGCTGCCGAGATAGGGGTTCACTGTAGCCATATCCGCGTCAAAGGGGAAAAACTGCTTCTCGCCTATGGTGATGCTGCCGAGGTGTCCCTCCGCATAGGCCGCGGAGGTGGAACCGATGTCGCCGCGCTTCACATCCGCGATGACAATGAGGCCAAGCTCCTTTGCAAGCCGCACGGTCTTCTCGTAGGCAATG
>CAUVLB010000211.1:0-2988 GCA_963552595.1 uncultured Stomatobaculum sp.
ACGTGGTTGCCCTAAAAGCAGAGGGGAAAAAGTGGAGGTTCGGGAATCCCGAAGAGCCGCTACGACAGGATGAAGTATTGCTGGTTGCAATGGATAAAAAGGATCTCAGAAAGTGGCAGTAAAATTACATTCATACATTTTCATGTAGCGACATAAGAATAGAACACCCATTAAACCCTGTGACGGTAGAAATGGAATAAATTGTATGAAAGACGCGATTATGAGGTGTTGACAAAATTGAGAGGAGGGAAACGAGGGCGATTGACATTTGGTGGAAAATCTGTTGGCAGATGAGAAAATGTCGAAATAGATGAAGGCGTTTCGGTAAAAACAGGATAGAAAACAAGCGAAAGAAGGGATCGATATGACAAAGCAGCCTAAGTATCTGCGCAATATGGTTCCGGAATTAAAAGAGAAATACGGTGAGGAAAAGGCACATACTATTCTGAACCATGCGCAAAGTCGTTATGAGGCACTCATCGAAGAAAACAAGGACGACCCACCGGCGTATTCCGGGCAGAAGCGAGGGCGCATTTATCCGTCCATTGCCTTGTTCTATGCCTTACTGGATGCGGGAGCGGAGCGTGAGGAAGCCGCTGCTTTTGTGACGGATTACTATCGAAGGCTTTCGGAACGCGCGCTGCCTGCCATCCGGGCGATACTAAAAATCCCGGGCTTATACAGACTGGTTCCGAAGCTCTTTTTTAACACGGCCTTGAAACACTGTGTGCCGGAAGCGGGCTTCTTAACGGAGAACCGGTTTTTATCGAAGAGCGAGATGCATTTTGACATCATAAAATGCCCGTATCAAGACAGCTGTGTGCGCTACGCCTGCCCGGAGCTTGTGAAGGGCTTTTGTGAGACAGACGATATCTGCTACGGAGACATGCATCCAAGGCTCTCTTGGGACAGAACGAAGACCCTGGGGCGCGGGGACGAGGTATGCGATTTCAAGCTCCGTATCACGGAGAAATGATAAGGAAGTCCTATCTCCTCATGGCTGTCATGATAGGCGGCGCTCACGCTCGCGGGAATCTTGTTTGGCGTAAACTATCGGAATGAGTAAAGCGGTAGAAGTTCCTGTTTGCCGCGGTGACAGAGACAAGATTCCTTGCCATACACCGCAAAGCATAGTAGAATATAACATTGCGTTTTGATATGCTCAGGCAGAAAGAGAGAGGAATTTTTCAATGAGAAGTACGAGAACGGATGTGAGAAACGTCGCAATCATCGCCCACGTTGACCACGGCAAGACCACGCTCGTGGACCAGCTGTTGCGGCAGAGCGGCGTGTTCCGCGCCAATCAGGAGGTTGTGGATCGCGTCATGGATTCCAACGATATTGAGAGAGAGCGCGGCATCACGATTCTCTCCAAGAATACCGCGGTAAACTATGACGGCATCAAGATTAACATCATCGACACCCCGGGACACGCAGATTTCGGCGGCGAAGTGGAGCGCGTTTTAAAGATGGTGAACGGCGTGGTTCTTGTGGTCGATGCCTTCGAGGGCACCATGCCGCAGACGCGTTTTGTCCTGAAGAAGGCGTTAGAGCTTTCGCTGGATGTCGTGGTCTGCGTGAACAAGTGCGACCGCGCAGAGGCGCGCCCGAACGAGGTTGTGGATGAGGTGCTGGAACTCCTCATGGATCTCGATGCGAGCGATCAGCAGCTCGAGTGTCCGTTTATCTTTGCGTCCGCGCGCAGCGGCTGGGCAAAGAATACGCCGGACGGCGAAGGCGAGGATATGAAGCCCCTCTTTGAGGCCATCATCAACCACATTCCGGCACCGGAGGGCGACCCGGAAGCGCCGACCCAGATTTTAATCAGCACGATCGATTACAACGAGTATGTTGGCCGCATCGGCGTTGGCAAGGTGGACAACGGTTCGATTCGCGTGAACCAGGAAGTCGCGCTGGTCAACCACCACGAGCCGGATAAGCTGCGCCGCGTGAAAATCGGTAAGCTCTACGAGTACGAGGGTTTAAACCGCGTTGAGGTGAAGGAGGCCGGTTTCGGTGCCATCGTTGCAATCTCCGGTATCTCAGACCTCCACATTGGCGACACGATTACGAGCCCGGAGTCTCCGGAGTCCATCCCGTTTCAGAAGATTTCCGAGCCGACCATTTCGATGAACTTCATGGTCAACGACAGCCCGCTCGCCGGGCAGGAAGGACAGTACATCACTTCCCGCCACCTGCGCGACCGCCTGCTGCGCGAGCTCAACACAGATGTCTCGCTTCGCGTCGAGGAGCTCACGCCGGATTGCTTTAAGGTCAGCGGCAGAGGTGAGCTGCATCTCTCTGTCCTCATCGAGAACATGCGGCGCGAGGGCTTTGAGTTCGCAGTCTCGAAGGCTGAGGTCATCTATCGCTACGATGAGCGCGATAAGAAGCAGGAGCCGATGGAGATTGCCTTTGTCGACGTCCCGGATGAGTTCAGCGGCGCCGTCATTCAGAAGCTGAGCGCGAGAAAGGGTGAGCTCATCGGCATGACGCCGATTCACGGCAACTATACCCGCCTCGAGTTCAACATTCCGTCGCGCGGTTTAATCGGTTACCGCGGCGAGTTCATGACGGACACCAAGGGCAACGGTATCCTGAACACCGAATTTGAGGGCTACGGCCCCTATAAGGGCGATATGTTCTACCGGAAAACCGGTTCTATCATCGCCTACGAGAGCGGTGAAGCGGTTGCCTACGGCCTCTTCCAGGCACAGGAGCGCGGTCAGCTCTTTATCGGCGCGGGTGTCAAGGTCTATGCCGGTATGGTCATCGGCCAGAGCGGCAAGTCCGAGGATGTCGAGGTCAATGTCTGCAAGACGAAGAAACTCACCAACACCCGTGCTTCCGGCTCGGATGATGCGCTGAAGCTCGTCACGCCGAAGGTCATGAGCCTTGAGCAGTGCCTCGAGTTCATCGACACCGATGAGCTCCGTGAGGTCACACCGGAGAACCTTCGCATCCGGACGAAGATTTTGGATCCGACGC
>CAUVLB010000212.1:0-2982 GCA_963552595.1 uncultured Stomatobaculum sp.
GGAGTACATAAACCGCTCCATCTATGACTTCCGTAACTAAGAGATGTATGCCTACCGCATTCAGGCTGGCCACACCCCGGAGATTATCACCGAGATTTCCAAGACCAAGAACGACCCGGCTTGGATGCTGGAGCACCGCCTGAAGTCCCTCGAGATTTTCGAGCGGAGCAGCATGCCGGTCTGGGGCCCATCGATCGAAGGCCTCAATATGGATCAGATTGCGACCTATGTGCGCCCGAATACGAAGATGAGCGCGGAGTGGTCGGAGGTGCCGGAGGAAATCAAGGACACCTTTGAGAAGCTCGGCATTCCGCAGGCGGAGCGAGAGAGTCTCGCAGGTGTCGGCGCGCAGTACGACTCGGAACTTGTCTACCACAATGTGAAAAAGGAAGTGGCGGAGCAGGGCGTTATCTACACCGATCTCGAGAGCGCAATGCACGGCCCCTACGAGCAGATGATACGCGACCACTTCATGAAGCTGGTGCCGCCGACGGATCACAAGTTCGCGGCGCTGCACGGGGCGGTCTGGTCGGGCGGTTCCTTTGTCTATGTGCCGCCGGGCGTCAGCGTGGAAATCCCGCTGCAGTCCTACTTCCGTCTGAACGCACCGGGCGCGGGTCAGTTTGAGCACACCCTGATTATTGTCGACGAGGGCGCTTACCTCCACTTTATCGAGGGATGTTCCGCGCCGAAGTACAATGTCGCAAACCTCCATGCGGGCTGCGTGGAGCTCTTTGTCGGCAAGCGCGCAACCCTGCGCTATTCGACGATTGAGAACTGGTCGAAGAACATGTATAACCTGAACACAAAGCGCGCCAGAGTCGAGGAGGACGGCAAGGTCGAGTGGATCTCCGGTTCCTTCGGCTCCCACGTGGGCTACCTCTACCCGATGAGCGTACTCGCGGGCGACCGGGCTCGCTCCGAATTCTCCGGTGTCACCTTTGCGGGTGCGGGGCAGAACCTCGACACCGGCTGCAAGGTGGTGCACGTCGGCAAGAATACGAGTTCTTATATCAACACCCGCTCGATTTCGAAGAGCGGCGGTATTTCGACCTTCCGCTCGGCGGTCGTGGTACAGGCGGGCGCGGAAAATGCGAAGAGCTCCACCTCCTGCCAGTCTCTCATGCTGGATGCGGAGAGCCGCTCGGACACGATTCCGGCAATCGAGGTCAAGACCAACAAGGCAGACATAGGCCACGAGGCAAAGATAGGCCGAATCTCGGACGACGCGGTCTTCTATCTCATGAGTCGCGGTGTCTCCGAGGAGGATGCGAGGGCGCTGATTGTCAGCGGTTTCGCGGACAATGTCGGAAAAGAGCTGCCGCTTGAGTACGCGGTTGAGATGAATAACCTAATCAGACTCGAGATGAAGGGCGCAATCGGTTAAGGAGGGCAAGATGAAATTTAATACCTTGGCGAGCCCGACTTACAGTTGGCTCAAAATGAACGGCGGGGAGCTCTTAGACCTCCCCGCGATGGAGCGTCTCTCCCCGGCAATCGAACTGCCGGAGGGGGTACGCGTTGAAAAATTAAACGGGGTTGCGGCTAAGCCGCTGCGCACCGGCGGCGGCGCTGAATTCGGCGAAGCGCTTGCGGCTGCAAAGCTCCCGGTTTTGATTTGCACGGTTCCGGAGGGGCGGGAGATTGCGGAGCGGGATGCGCTTCGCCTCTCCTTCCGCCTGCCGGACGCGGGACAGGAGTATAACCCGCGCGGGCGCAACAGTGTGAAGGGCGAGAAGGCGAGCGGAACCCCGGCAAAGGCGGGAAAGTTCGCGCAGGTGGAGCTCAATTTGGAGTGCGCGAGCTCGCTCACGGTGGTCATGGACTATCTCTCGGAGGAGGACGCGAAGGGTCTCGCGGGAGTGCAGACCAAGGTGACGCTCGCAGAGGGCGCAAAGCTCACCCTTGTGCAGCTGGTGCGCGCGGGCAGCGGCTATACCTTTTTGAATGATGTCGGCGCGGTCTGCGCAAAGGATGCGGAGCTCCGCGTGATTCACCTGGTGCTCTCCGGCAAGCATGTGTACCAGGGCTTTTGTTCCGCGATGGAGGGAGATCGCTCTCGGCTCGCGGTCGATGTGGGCTATGTCGGCGAAGATCGCGCGCACTACGACTTTAACTACGAGAGCATCCACAGCGGCAAGAAGACGGGGGCGGAGATTCACGGCAAGGGCATACTGCGCGGTCACGCGAAGAAGGTGTTCCGCGACAGCATAGACCTCCGCAACGGCTGCTCCGGCAGTGAAGGCAACGAGACCGAGGACGTGCTGCTCATGGACGAGACGGTCGAGAACCGTTCGCTCCCGATTATTCTCTGCGGCGAGGACGATGTGGTAGGTAACCACGGCGCGACCATAGGCCGTCTCGATGAGGACCTGCTCTTCTACATGGAGTCCCGCGGTATGCAGAAGGACGAAGTTTACGAGATGATGGCAAAGGCGAGAATTGACGCAATTGTGCGGAAAATTCCGGACGCCAAGACGCGCCACGACCTTTTGGAGTTTGAGGACGAAGAGGAGCGTGAGGATAGATGACAAACGAAGAGAGAAGGGCGGAAGACCTGTTAATCCGCAAGGATTTTCCGCTGATTGACGGACATCCGGAGATTGCCTACCTTGACAACTCTGCGACGACACAGAAGCCGGAGTGCGTGCTCCGCGCGATGCAGCATTACTATTTGGAAGAAAACGCAAATCCGCTCCGCGGTCTCTACGAGCTCTCGGTCAAGGCGACCGATGCCTATGAGAACGCCCGAGAGGCGGTTCGCGAGTTCATTCAGGCGGGGAGCATTCAGGAAATCGTCTTTACGCGAAACGCGAGCGAGAGCCTGAACCTGCTCGCTTACTCCGCGGGAGAGGCCTTTTTGCACGAGGGCGATGAGATTCTGATTACCGTTATGGAGCATCACTCGAATTTGATTCCCTGGCAGCAGGCGGCGGCGCGGAGAGGTGCGGTCCTTAAGTTTCTCGAGCCGGACGAAGAGGG
>CAUVLB010000213.1:0-2971 GCA_963552595.1 uncultured Stomatobaculum sp.
CGTAAACGACGATGGGCACGATGACGTTAATATCCGAAGTGCCGAAAGCCTGGCTGTAAGCCGAGCGCTTGTAGAATGGGTCGAAGTCGCTCGCAGCCGGATCTTTCTTGCCTTTGAATGCGTGCCAGAGCTGTATGCGCAGGTCAAACTTTACGCGGTTCTTTAAGAAACGCATTGCGCCTTTGAGTCCTATCGGATTGGAGCGGCCCGTAATTTTCGCTTCGCCGCTGTGGTGCGTTTTATCCCAAGGCGTTGTGTCCGTATATTTATAGTCGATGTAGTTCGTAGTCTGAGTGCCGTCGGCCAAAGCTGCGCCGGTCATCAACTCAGTTGCGTTGGAGGTGGTAAAATAATGCTGATGGAGGCTGTCCTGTCCGCCTTCTACGAATTGATTGTTCATAAGTTGTCCCTTCTTATCATAATATTTGATGAACAAAAGATAGACGGGGGCCGGCGTAAAATTGCTGCCGGTATAGTAATTGGCCGACTGGCGCACGAAGAACGACTTCTGGCTGCCGTCAGCATAGCCCCAGCCTTTGCCTTCCTTGTTCTCGAAGGCGATTTCTTGCACCTTTTTCAGATACTTTGCCTTAGTTTCGGGGTCCTGATGAGCACCTCCTTCCACGTCGATCTTGTTCCAGTCGGCGTGCATGTGACATTCGTAGAGTTCAATCACCATCTTCGTAGGATCTTCGTGGCCCTTCTCGCCGATAGGATTGACGGGCTTGACTGGTTCATTGCTACAAGCCGTAAAAGTTACGGCGAAAAAGAGGGCGAACACGGCCGCCGAGATTAGTTTGATTGCATTACGTTTCATAATTCTCTGTGTTTATAAAATGATTATTGTATGTGGTTTTTTGTCTAAAAGAGCCAGTTGACCTGCAAGCGAACATCGCGGCCCATATCGTGAGCATAGTAACGCGAGCGGTTGGTGTACTCCTTGTAAAGCTTATTAAAGAGGTTGTCGACCGTGAGCGAAAGGCGCAGCTTTTGCCGCCCGCCGAGTGCCCATTCCGCACCTGCTTCAACGCCAAAAAGATGGTAGGCCGGCGGCGTGAAATTAACCAAATCGCTGGCCGGATTAAAGCGCCGCTGTTTTGCGACAAAGCGGTGGCGCAGACTGATCCAAGGCGCAGTCTTTCCCCACTTGATGTCGCTCAGCCCGATTTCTTGATCCACGCGCCAAGAGGGAATGTAGGGCAAGTAAGCCCGCGTCTTGCGCTCGTTGGCCCAAATCAGCGACGTTTGCAGATGGTAATGAAGGAATTTCAGAGGCCGCAAATCGAAAGCAGCATCGAAACCGCGGAAAAATGCGTCGGTTTGCTTGTATTGGAAAAGCGGATAGGAGCCGGAAATAACCGTTATAAACTGATGCGTGGGCTCGTCGTAAATATAACCGTTGATCCATTGCACAAAAGCTTCAGCTTTGAGGCCAAAAAGTTTGCTCTGGTAGTCAGCAGATACGATCCATTTCGTGCTTTGCTCCGACTTCATATTCGCTTCTCCGACGACGAACATTCCAGATCCCAACTCATTGCCATTACTGTAGAGTTCGTGGACGTGAGGTGCGCGCCAAGCCAAACCAAGGTTGGACGTCAGCGAAAAAGCGTTGGATGGCTGCACGTGAAAGCCCAAGTTGTAGGAAAAATTGCTGAATTTGTGATCTCCGGTATAGAGTTTTCCGGTATAATCATAGCCCGCTGCGCGCGTCTGTTGGTGATCGAAGCGCACGCCGGCCTCACCGCTCCAAATGCCTTTCCGATATTTTTGGATGAGAAAAGCCCCCGCATCGTATTCCGTGTAGTTGGGGATGAGCGAAACCACGCCCGTGCCCGCTTCGTTCTTATTGCGAATGTGCAAGTACGAGATGCCGGCCTCCGATTGCCAGTTGGCGTAATCTTTAGTCCATTTTAGCTGGTTCTGAAACGAAGTTAGCGTCATACTTACTGCGGGAATGTGGGAGAGATTCATTCGTCTTACGCGAAATTCCTTGCGAATGTCGTTTTGAAAGGCTGTCTGCCAGAAGAAATGTCCCCACTTTCCACCGTCCAAAAACGCTTTTCCGATGGCCGTATGGTGTACGACGCGGTGATAAGGATAGAGAATGTGGCGCGAAAACGGCAGTATGTACGTCGGGCGTCCCGTTTCGATGCGCTCCCGTAGTAAATCCTCGCTACCCAGTTGGGAACTCATCATCACGCCCTCCTTATGATCGAAGAGGCTGTACGATGTTTCGAGGCGCAGTGGGCCGTGGCGATAGCCGAGGTTCAGACTCACGTCTTGTTCTCTGTAGCCCGTGTTGTTCAGGACGTAATCTGCCGTCCGCGCATCGCCGGAATTCAGATACGTGCCCTGCACGCGCCACGCCAAGTCGCGGAGAAAAGGCATCGAACCTTCGATTGTTGCGACCGCATTGTAGCGTAGGCCGTTTGCGCCTACGAGTCCGCTGACGCTACCTCCAATATTCGTCTCGCCATAAGGCAGCGGTTTTTGTTCTAAGATAATGATGCCGCCGAGCGCCTCCGATCCATAGCGCACAGCCTCCGCTCCTTTGACTACTTGGATGCGTGCGCTGCTGTTTTTGTCAATCTCCGGCGCGTGATCGAGGCCCCACTGTTGACCGGTCTGCCGCGCGCCGTTGTTGATCATCAGGATTCGATTGCCATACATCCCTTGTATGACCGGCTTGGCCGTACTCGTGCCGGTCTGTATCGAACTGACGCCGCCCACCTTCTCGAGTAGCGAGGCGAGCGATTGACCCATAGCAGAGGAGATCGTCCGGCTGTTGATTTGCGATGCGACAGCGTTGACCGAGACTTCGTTTTTTGTGCCCCTAACGACCGCTTCACGCAGATTATTGGCGTAAGGGCGCAGGGTAACGATACGCTGGCCGCCGCTCAGCGTCAGATCCTGCCAATGGAGGGCCTGCGTCGTATAACCGAGGGCCGATATTTTTAAGATTTCCTGTCGG
>CAUVLB010000214.1:0-2962 GCA_963552595.1 uncultured Stomatobaculum sp.
TCACATCGCCCTTGCACTCCGGCTGACGGCCGATTGCCTCAAGCGCCTTTGCAACCGCATTACCCTCACCGATACCGGGGCCGACACCGGCGATCAGCGCGCAACCCGCACCGATTCCGCAACCCATGAGCGCGATACCTCTTGCAAGAAACTGAAACTCTGTCATGACTCTATCCTCCTAAATGTTAATGATTGCAAATGTTAATGATTGCAACTGCCGTCTTAGCCTTCGGCCGCATTTGCAATGTACATAATGGTGAGCATTGTAAAAATGAAAGCCTGCATGATGCCGGAAAACCAGTCGAAATAGAACGACATGATTGCCGGAAGTCCGACCGCGAGAATCGGAATGCGCGAGAGGAAGTCACCGACCGCCCCCGGAATCAGACCGAACAGCGCCGCCGAAGCAACGCCGAGCGCCGCATAAATCAAACCGTTGATAACCACACCCGAGAGCACATTTCCGAAGTGACGACAAGCCATACTGATCGGCGTCGCAATCTCCGAAAGAATGTTGAACGGTGTCATCACCGGAATCGGTGACGTGAAGCCCTTCAGATAACCGAGCAGGCCACCCGACTTAATCTTGTTCGCCGTGATCATCGTGAACACAGTCACAGCCCAGGCAGCCTCGACCGAAAGATCGGCCGTCGGGCTTCTGAGCCCCACCAGGCTGATCAGGTTTGACACCACGCTCGTCGCAAACAACGCGCCGACGAACGGAATCAGGTAGTCAAACTTGGTGCCGCCCGTGTTATTCCGCACCAACTTCTCCGCACTGTCCACAATCAGTTCCGCGAGGGCCTGCCTCTTTCCGATGTGCTCCACTCTCAGGTCACGGGTCAGGAAAATACAGAGTCCCGTGATGAGAAGCATCACCAGCCATGAGACGACCACCGTCTCCGAGACAACAATGTCCCCGAGTATCGGCAGATGAGTCGGAATGCGAAAGAAAATCTTTGCGCCGGAAATATCAAAGTTCATACCTTAGATCTCACCCCCTTGCTTTGCTTCTGACTCTTCTTTTTTCGGGAGAAACGCCTTAAGTCGCACGGAGAAGCCCGGGAAGAACAAAGGAACGATACCCGCGACCGGATGGAGGAAGGGCACGGCAACCGCGACTATCATCCACACAATCTGCATGGTATTGCGATTCACATAGGATTTCTGCATGAACCGCTTTGCCTCCTTTTGATCCTCCAAGCCTGCAACGTGCTGCACCGTGAGTCCCATCAGAAAGAAGTTCAGAACACTCACAGCTGCGCCGAGAAGCGCAGAGACAACCGTGCCGAGAGAAAAACCGAGCTTCCCGGGAAACACCAGATGCAGGGCAAAAAAGATTCCCAGCATAAGCGCCGTCATGAGCGCCACGCTGAGTGCCACTTTTTCGGTCTCGCGCCGAACAGCCTTCTGTACTTTCATAGCCCACCCCCTCTGTTTCACCGGTGTTCGTTGCTCGCAACCCGCGTCTCTTTTTCCTCTTTTTCCCGTGCCGTCCGCTCCGTAACCCGTTGATAAAGCTTCCACGCCGTTGTAAAGGATGCTCCGAGGCCGAAGAAGAAGCCAAGGATGTATACCCATGCACCGACATACCCGGCCGAAACCAGACGATGACACAAAAAAAGGCATAAAAGAAGCGGCGCCGCGAGAGAAAGACCGAACTGACTTAAGAGCAAAAGGTTTTGCATAATCTCAGAACGATGCTTCATTTTCTTGCCTCTCTCTACAACACCGGAACACTGGAATACCACCTTATTTTTATCACTCGCAGGGAATTTTGTCAACGTAATACTGCCCAAGCCCTCCCGAGCATAAACCACGCTTTTTTGTCAGTCTGTCACAAAAGATAGCTAATATGGCGCTTATCTTTCGAAAGCACTGGACATTTCACCCGCCATGCTTCAAGATTGCCTGAGTAGAAACGTTTCGGAGGATGGAATGAAGAGCATCAAAGAGATTTCGCGCGAGCTTGCATTTTATTCAAAAGGACATATGCGCGAGCTGGATCACATGCTGCGCGTATGGGGCTTTGCGCGGGAAATCGCGGACGGAGAGCCGCTTGGACATCGCGAGCGCTATGCGCTTGAGGTCGCGGCCCTCATCCACAACATCGCCTATCCCCTCTGCCGCGAAAAATACGGCAGCGAGGATCCCGCACTGCAGGCGCGGGAAGGGGCTGTAATGGCGCGCGCATTCCTGCGGGATGCCGATATCCCGGCAGAACAACTGGACCGCATTGTCTACCTGGTCTCCCGTCACCAAAGTTCCGAACCTGCGGCGGAACCGGACCTGCAGATTCTCTTGGAGGCTATTTTTATTGCCTCCGTTCGCGAAAAGCATAGGACGCGCACCGAAGTCAAAGAGGTATTGAAAACCTTGTTTCGAACCAAAAGCGGACTTGCGGAAGCAAAAATGATCCTGGGACTCTGAGCCTCCGCGATTTGTCGCCACCCGCATAGCGGGTGGTTTTTTAAGACAGCCTGTTTCACAGAAAATAAGAACCCCGCAACGCTTGATTTTACTAGCGTTGCGGGGTTCTTCACCAACTCTTTTTGTTCTATAACTCTTGTCCTATCGCTCTGTAACTCACTCAGTCCCCGAGGACATTGCGAATGGCGCGCGGGGTTCTGTAGTTCCAACTGGAAATCTTGATGCCGGAGCGGCGGCTCGCCGCATTGACAATCTGACCGTTGCCGATGTAAATACCGACGTGGTTAATGGTTCCGCGCGAGTTCGAGTAAAAGACCAAATCTCCCGGTCGCATCTCGCTCTCCGAGACCTTCTTGCCCATCTGTGCCTGCGAGCCCGAGTAGTGGGGAAGGGAGACGCCGTACCTCTCCATAATCTTCATGGTAAAGCCCGAGCAGTCGCAACCGTGCTCCAAGCTGGTCCCGCCCCAAACATAGGGGTTGCCGAGGAACTGCAGCGAATAGTTGACAATTTGCTGGCGCCGCGAGAGCGA
>CAUVLB010000215.1:0-2954 GCA_963552595.1 uncultured Stomatobaculum sp.
CTCTGATATTTATGGACGTCACGATACCGGTCGTGATTTACGGCTTTTTGCTGATGACACGAAACACGAGACGCTGAGAGAACGCGGTTTAACTGCCTCTCAAAACGTAAGCCCTAACAGCGTAACAATCGGAACAAAAAAGGACGGCAGATTATTCTGCCGTCCTTTTGCTTTGAGACGAGACTAAAAAAGTAAAAAGTACGCGATCAGTGCGCTTTTTTATCGTGGTGCTTGTCGCTCGGATTCGCATCTTCCGCGTTCTGCGGCGCTTCCGCCGGAACTTCGGGCTCCGCCTGCGCAACCGCCTGCTGCGAACGTGCAAGTTCTGCCGGTGCAAGCTTCGTGCTCTCCGCGCACACATTCGCATGCTCCAGACCGGTCACATTGAGGTTGCGGTTCACCTTTGCGTCATAGGTACCCGCCCGCATGATCTCACCGAGATCGATGCCGGTGGTCTCCTTCATCGACTCAAAGAGCTTCCCCATGACAACGGGTACATTCGACGCAAGCTGAGAGACACCGTTCTCATTGCTGCCGCTGCCGCCGATGATCGTAATCTTATCGATTTGCGCGAGCGGCTTTGCAATCTCACTTGCAATGTCCGGGAGCACCTTAATTAACATCTCCGCCATCGCGGCATTGTTGTACTTCTGGTAAGCCTCGGCCTTCTTTTCCATGGCCTCAGCCTCCGCAAGACCTACAGCTCTTCTCGCCTCTGCCTCCGCCTTACCGCGCAGGGCGATACCGCTTGCTTCCGCCTCGTACTTCGCACGGATACCGTCGGCCTCCTGCTCTGCGGCGTACTTTGCAGCCTCTGCAACGGCCTTTCTCGCCTCCGCCTCTCTCTCCTGCTCGTACTTCTTCGCCTCTGCCTCTCGCTGGCGCTTTGCGAGCTCTGCGGCTGCCGCCTGCTCAACGCGGTACTTCTCGGCATCGGCCTTCTTGTTGATCTCGGCGTCGAGTGCCTGCTGCATGACCGCAACTTCCTGCTTCTTCAGCTCGGAGTCGCGCTCCGCCTTTGCAATCGCGGCATTGACCGTCGCAATCTGGATATTCTTCTCTTGCGCCTGCTTCTGAATTTCATAAGCGGCATCGGCCTCTGCCTTCTTCGTATCGGAAATGACCTTCAGTTCCGACTGGCGAATCGCAAGTTCGTTGTTCTTCTGCGCAATCTCGGTGTCCGCCTGGACACGCGCATCGTTTGCGGCCTTGTTTGCCTCGGCCTGTGCAATCGCGACATCGCGATCCGCCTGCGCCTTCGCAATCGCGGCGTCCTTCTTGATCTTCGAAGTGTTGTCCGCGCCGAGGTCGTTGATGAGCCCCTTCTCATCCGTCACGTTCTGGATGTTGCAGGAGAGAATCTCGATGCCGAGCTTCTCCATATCGGCAGCCGCCTTCATCATCACCTGATCCGAGAAGGAATCGCGGTTCGTGTTGATGTCCTTTAAGGTCAGCGTGCCGATGATCTCACGCATGTTACCCTGCAGAGAATCCTGCAAGTCCATAGCAATCTGCTCGGGTTTCTTATTCAGAAAGTTGCGAGACGCCTTTTCAATGCCCTTGCTGTCCGGCGCAATTCGAACCTTAGCGACCGCATCGACATTGACATTGATGAAATCCGTCGTGGGCACCGACTGCTCGGTCTTGATATCGACCGTCATCTGGCCGAGGTAAAGGACATCGAGGCGCTCGAGGAGCGGAATTTTGACCCCAGCTCGTCCGATCAAAATCTTCGGGGTCTTACGATACCCCGAGATGATGAATGCCTTGTCCGGCGGTGCCTTGACATAACCGGAAAGTATGATGCCCAGAAAGAAAACGGCGAGGATAACGGGAACAAGGGTGCGAAGCAATGCAAGATCCATGACAAAATCCTCCTTTTCTCAAACGACTGTGTCTCTGCCACAAAGCTCTTTTCTTACTTCTTGCGGTGAATCAGTTCCTCTCTGCCCGGTCCGTTCGAGACCATCGTAATCGGAACGCCGATCTCCTTCTCGATAAACTCGACATAGTTCCGGCAGTTCTCCGGGAGTTCCTCATAGCGCGTGATGCCGCGAATATCCTGCTTCCAGCCCGGCAGCACCGTGAGCACCGGCTTGCAGCGCTTTAAGAGCGGGGTCACCGGGAAGTAGTCTATGACCTTTCCATCCAGCTCGTAACCCGTGCAGACCGGAATCTCGTCGAGATAGCCGAGCGCATCCAGCACGGTGAGCGCAACCTCGGTGCTGCCCTGAACACGGCAACCGTAGCGCGTCGCAACTGCGTCAAACCAGCCGACGCGGCGCGGTCTTCCGGTGGTCGCCCCGTACTCACCCTTGTCACCGCCGCGCTTTCTGAGCTCCTCTGCCTCTGTCTCGTCGAGAATTTCGGAGACAAATTCACCTGCGCCGACCGAGCTCGAGTAAGCCTTGGTAACCGTCACTATGTCCTTTAACTCATAGGGCGGGAATGCCGCACCGACAGCTGCGAAAGCCGCCGTCGTGTGGGAACTCGTGACCATGGGGTAAATACCCTGATCCGGATCCTTGAGCGAGCCGAGCTGTCCCTCTGCGAGCACGGTCTTACCCGCGCGCAGCGCCTCGGAAATGAAGGCGCCCGTGTCCGCGAGATAGGGTGCAATCGCCTCACGGTATTCCGCCAGGGTCTGCATAATCTCATCCGCCTTCAGCGGTTCCTGATGATAGAGATGCACAAAGAGCGCATTCTTAATGCTGCAGATGTTTTCGACCTTCTCGCGAAGCGCTGCCTCATCGAAGAGCTCTGCAGCCTGGATACCGATTTTCGCGTACTTGTCCGAATAGAAGGGCGCAATTCCGGACTTCGTGGAACCGAAGGCCTTGCCCGCAAGTCTCGCTTCTTCGTAGCTGTCCTGCAGAATGTGGTAGGGCATCAGGAGCTGTACGCGGTCGGAAACCAGAATCTTCGGTGCCGGAACGCCCTGCGCCTCAATGTCT
>CAUVLB010000216.1:0-2941 GCA_963552595.1 uncultured Stomatobaculum sp.
CGCCTTAGCACCAATATACCACAAGTGTGGGAACTTGCAAGTAGCCTATTCTAACCGAACCGCGCGGATTCACGCGGAGAGAAAAAAATCGTGCAAGATAAAGCATAGATATCCGCCAAATAAATCAGTTTTTTGGTCGCTTTTCAAACTCGGCAACAATTTGCGCTAGCTTTTTGACAACAAAGAGAAGGAATCTTGCGCGTCTTGTGTTACAATGAGTACATATCAAAAAGGAGGTAGGGTTAGTATGTGGACAAGCACATCCATGGCTGTTCCTGAGAGCGTACTTCTGTCCGTCATGGGACTCGGTGTGGTTATGGTCACGCTGATTACGCTCGCGCTTGTGATCCTTCTGTTCTCGAAGGTTATGGGCTCCGGCGCGGCAGCGACAGCACAGGCGGCACCGAGACCGATACCGGATCCGCCGGGCATCAGCGACGAAATTTGCTCCATGATACTTGCGGTCATCTGCGAGGAGCTTCACGCGTCGCCGGAAGAGATCAACGTCACCAGCATCAAAGAATTAAAGTAAAACAAGCACATAACAGGAGGCTATAAAAATGAAGTATGTTGTTACCATGAACGGCAAGAGATACGAAGTCGAAGTGGAGCGCATGTCCGCATTCCACATGCTCACCCGTGAGGAGATCGCTTCCGGCGTCTCGACGCCGGTTCAGCCGGTTGCAGCGCCCGCTCCGAAGGCGGCGGCTCCGGCTCCGGCAGCAGCAGCTCCGGCTCCGGCGGCAGCAGCACCCGCTCCGGCAGCAAGCCCGGCTCCGGCAGCAGCTCCGGCAGCAAAGGCAGCGCCCGGCGGCACGTCCGTAACCAGCCCGATGCCCGGCGCAGTGCTCGGTGTCAAGGTGAATGTCGGCGACAAGGTCAGCGCAGGCCAGACCATGTTCGTGCTTGAGGCAATGAAGATGGAGAACGAGATTGTGGCACCGGTCGACGGCACGGTCGCTTCGATCAACGTGAAGACGGGTGACACGGTGGATACCGACCAGGTCATGGGCACGTTGAACTAAGCGAAGGAGGAACACGCAGTGAATCTTATAACTATCGTTGAGGGACTGCTCAAGAGTTCCGGATATGCAACGATGACCTGGCAGCAGCTTGTCATGCTGGTGATCTCGTTCATTCTGATGTATCTCGCGATCGTAAAGCAGTTTGAGCCCCTTCTGCTGCTCCCGATCTCCTTTGGTATCTTCATGTCGAACCTGCCGCACTCCGGCACCTTCGAATATTTCTATCAGCTCGACCACTGGTACGATGCCGGCGTTCTCGGCGTCATGTACATGGGCGTTAAGTCCAGCTTCTTCCCCTGCATGATGTTCCTTGCGGTCGGCGCAATGACGGACTTCGGTCCGCTGATCGCAAACCCGATTTCCCTTCTGCTCGGCGCAGCTGCACAGCTCGGCATCTACTGCGCATTCATCTTTGCGAATGCGACCGGACTGTTCACCCCGCAGCAGGCTGCGGCTATCGGCATCATCGGCGGCGCTGACGGCCCGACGGCTATCTATGTCGCAAACAACCTCGCTCCCGAGCTGGTCGCACCGATTGCGGTTGCGGCGTACAGCTACATGGCGCTGATTCCGCTGATTCAGCCGCCAATCATGAATCTCCTGACGACGGACAAGGAGCGCCGCGTCAAGATGAAGCAGCTCAGAAAGGTCTCGAAGGCAGAGAAGGTCATCTTCCCGATCCTGGTTGCCTGCCTGGTCTCCCTGCTTCTCCCGGACGTTGCTCCGCTGCTCTGCATGCTGATGCTCGGCAACCTGTTCCGCGAGTGCGGCGTGGTTGAGAGACTTTCGGATGTCGCGCAGAACGCACTCTGCAACATCTGCACCATCTTCCTCGGCCTTTCGGTCGGTGCGACGGCGCGCGGTGAGCTCTTCCTTCGCCCGCAGACGCTAGCAATTGTCGTCATGGGTCTTGCGGCATTCAGCTTCTCGACCATGGGCGGCGTGATTTTCGGTAAGATTCTCTACGTTGTCACCGGCGGCAAGATCAACCCGCTCATCGGTTCCGCAGGCGTTTCGGCTGTTCCGATGGCAGCGCGTGTTTCCCAGACGGTCGGCTCCAAGACGGACAGAACCAACTTCCTCTTGATGCACGCGATGGGACCGAACGTGGCAGGTGTTATTGGCTCTGCGGTCGCGGCAGGATTCTTCCTGACCTTCTTTGCGCACTGAGTCGCTTCACGATAGAGACAGAGGCAATACAGGCTAATACAAAATCGTTTTGGTGTTTCGAGAAAGGAGGACATTACCTTGAATAAAGTAATGAGTTTACATGATGCTGTTGCAAAGTATGTCGAGAGCGGAGATGCGATTTGCTTCGGCGGATTTACGACGAACCGGAAGCCCTATGCGGCTGTTTTCGAGATCCTTCGTCAGGGACAGACCGATTTTACTGTTTGGGCAGGCCCGGCGGGCGGTGACTGGGATATGATGATCGGCGAGGGCCGTGTCAAGGCATACATCAACTGCTACACCGCGAACTCCGGTTACACGAACGTGTCCCGCCGCTTCCGCGCTGCGATCGAGGCAGGCACGCTGACCTACGAGGATTACTCGCAGGACGTTCTCATGCTTCAGCTTCATGCTGCTTCCCTCGGACTTCCCTACCTTCCGGTGCGCCTCATGCAGGGTTCCGGCCTTGTGGATTTCTGGGGCATCTCCGAGGAGAAGAGAAAGACCCTCGACAAGCTGACCAATTTAAAGTTTGCTTATGTCGAGAACCCCTTCAACCCGGGCGAGAAGGTCGTTGCGGTTCCGACCCCGCAGCTTGACACCGCTATCATCCACGTGCAGAAGGCGTCTCCGGACGGCACCTGCGTAATCGAGGGCGATGAGTTCCACGATGTCGACATCGCTGTCGCAGCGAGAAAGGTCATTGTGACCTGCGAGGAGCTCGTGAGCAACGAGTACATCCGCCG
>CAUVLB010000217.1:0-2921 GCA_963552595.1 uncultured Stomatobaculum sp.
TACCATTCAGCTGAATAATAATGAGCATATTCTTTGTATATGCCTATTATACAGAAAGTTCCTGCATACGGCGTATTGCTCGCGCACACAAAGAGGAGCTGTGTCGCAAACGCAACACAGCTCCTCTTGCATAGCCTTGATTCTGTTTTCGCTTAAACTTCCTCGTCCCGTCTCTCCTCTTTCCAGAGCAGAATCTTTTCAAAGCTCTCTTCACCGGTCTTCGGAAGACGGCGCTTACGTTTCTTATCGCCACTAAGTTGCTGTCTGCGGCTTCCGCTCGAACCGTCGAGCTTTTCCGTCGTCTTTGTGCCCGCGGGCTGCTTGCCCTGCTCCGTCGTATCAGAAGTGCTCGGCTGAAGCGGCGTAGTTGCGATATTGGCATTGGGCGTCGGCATGATGTTGCTGCTGCTACCGCCGACACGACTTCCGTTGCCGCCGCGACTGCCGCCGCCTCCGCCACCGCCGCCGCTTCCGCCGGAAGTGTTGTCGCTGTCGGAGTCGTCGTACATTGCAATTAGGGTGATGTCATCGTAGACCGGCTGACTGAAGTCGTAGGGCTGACCGTTCAGGTACCATCCGATAAACTTGCCGTAGCTTCTAACCGGCTTTCGCGCGGGCTCACTTGCCGTGAGGCCCTCGCGCACGGTCTGGCTCTCGAAGGGGCTCCAGGCGCCGTTGCCGTCAAACGTCACGATGTAATTCGGCTTCTCGAACTCATTCGTGAAGACTGCCTCGGTCACCGCCTGGCTTCGCTTCTCCATGGTCCGCGTCGCATTCAGGACAGCGCCTGTTTGCGTGACCACGTAGGTCACGGTCACCGGATCCGGATCGAAGCTGAAGCCGCGTCTGCCAATCGGGAGTTCCGAAATCTCATAGACGTAGGTTCCCGGAAGACGGAAGGTAATGTCTCCGAACTCGCCTTCTCCGGCGCCCGCAATGACGAGCTGCATTTCCTGGTTGCCTCCCGCCGCAAGCGGCATCGGGAGTACCCCTGCCGCCTCAACGGCTGTCGTACTGACCGCGCGGAGCAGGAAGGTAAAGCTGCCCGCATTGTGCGGCACCGCACCGGTGATGACTTTCTTGACCGGCGGGTCGTGAAGAACCACAGGGCTCGCCGGGCTCCAGACCGCATAGAGAGTCACGGTAACACCGTCCGAAGTCGTGATGCTTGTGACAGTCTGGCCGTCCGCGTAATCAGGCGTTGTTGCGCCCGGCGTACGGCTCCAGCCGCCGAAGGTAAAGCCCGGTCTCGCGTACTGATTCGGCGGGAGCGGATTCGAGTCACCCACGCCGAAATGCGAATCCGTCATGCTGCCGATTGAATGCGGCGTGCCCGAATCATAGCGCACTGTATAGCGTTTCTGGCGGTAGACCGCATGCACCGTGAGGTCACCGGTGAGCGGCTCGTCAAAGTTATAGGTCGAGCCGTCCGGCTTTGCCCAGTGATCAAAGACATAATTCGTCTTGTTATCAGGACGTGCGGGTTCGGTCGGTGTGCTGCCGTGTACCGCATTTGTATCCTGCGCGATTAGCTGATTCTGATGACCCGGATCCGCATCCGGCGCATCCAGTACCGTCACCGTGTAGTGACGCATGGTCCAGCTTGCGCTGAGCACAAGGTTTCCGGTCACCGGGGTCGTAAAGTTCGCCGGGCTTCCGTCCGGATTCTGCCAGCCGCCGAAGTCATAGCCCGTGCGAGAACCCGCCGGGGAGCCACCGACTGTGGGCGGTGCAATGACCGGGTCACCGTAGACAATGACCTGCGGTGCCGGGGTTACACTGCCGCCGTTTGCGTTAAAGCTCACGGTGTAGCGCGGCAGGAGGTAATCATTTGTAAACTTTGGCTCTGTCGCCGTTGTGTAGGCAACCGGTGCCGAGAAGGCACCGCCGTTCTCCTGCTTTTCAATGCTCACGCTGCCGTTCATGACAGTGCCTGCCTGCGTGATGTGATACGTAATTCGATAAATCGAATTGTCGTACGTGTAACTGCCCTGTGCCGCGGCCGGGGTGCCCGGCGTACTTGCGGCACCCGCTATCTCGCGGAGCTCATAGACATAGTCGCCCGCGAAGAGGAAGCGCAGAGAACCAATCGGAAGGGCACCCGCGCCCACACGGTTCACCGTGAAGGTCTGCGCGCCGTGTGCCGCTGCAGGCATCGGCAAGGTGCTCATACCCGGAACCGTTGTGCTGACTGCCTTAAACTCAAAGTTGAAGGTCTCAGCTGTGAGCGGGGTGGTCTCGCCGGTCGCAAGTGTCCGGTTTGCCTCACCGCCGAGTATCTTCGTAAGCGCCGGATCATGGTCAAACGGCGTCACGGCCGTCCAGAGCGCATAGAGGCGCACGGTTCCGCCGTTGGTCGTCGTCAGGTTGTTGACCGAAGCACTGTCATAGTAGTCGGGTGTCGCCGCGGTCGGTGTGAGTCCCCAGCCCATGAACTGATAACCCGGACGGCTAAACTGATTCGGCGTTAGGTTCTGCGCCGTGTCATAGCTGAAGTTCATGTTCGGCATGCTGCCGTTCACCGTAGCGCCGCCTGCGTTCGGCTCAAATACCACCGTATAGGTATTCGGCGCATAAACCGCATGTACCGTTGTGTCGCCGGTCACCGGGGAACCGAAGGTGTAGGCCGTGTTGTTCTGATCTTCCCAGTGGTCGAAGTGATAGCCGGTCTTGTTTTCCGGCTGCGTCGGTGCGGTCAACGTTATATCGCCGTGAGGCACATTGTTATGTTGTGCAAGCTGATTGTTTTGGTGTCCTGTGTCCGCATCCGGTGCATCCTGCACTGTCACGGTGTAGCGGTTGATCTCCCACTTCGCATGGAGCGTCGTGTTCGCATGAATCGGCGTCGAACCAAACGCGAACTGGCTTCCCGCCGCATCCGTCCAGTAGAGGAAGTGGTAGCCCGTCTTCTCTCCCGCAGG
>CAUVLB010000218.1:0-2921 GCA_963552595.1 uncultured Stomatobaculum sp.
GTTGTGCTCGAGAAGGAGGCGTTCATCTGGACGGACAGCCGTTTCTTTGTGCAGGCGAACATTGAGTTGAAGGACAGCGGTGTTGACCTCATGAAGGCGGGTGTTCCGGGAACCCCGACCATTGTCGAGTACCTTGAGGAGCATTTCCCGGAGGGCGGAACCCTTGCGTTCTGCGCGCCGCTGCTCGGAACGAACACCGGAAAAGAGCTGAAGGCGCTCGTCGAGAGAAAGAAGGGCAAGCTGATTACCGACCTTGATCTTGTCGACGATATCTGGAAGGATCGCCCGGAGAGAAGCCACGAGCCGATTTGGGTGCATGATATGAAGTACGCGGGCGAGGAGGCAAAGAGCAAGATCGATCGCGTACAGGCTGAGATGAAGAAGCTCGATGCATCTGTCTTCCTGACCGGCAGACTGGATGAGATTTCCTGGGTCACGAACCTGCACGGTTCCGACATCGCTTGTAACCCGGTATTCCTGTCCTATCTCATGGTGAAGCCGCGCTCTGCGAAGCTCTTCTGCCAGGAAAATGCGCTCACCGAAGAGGCAAAGAAGCATCTTGAGGAGCAGGGTATTGCGGTCGGCTCTTACGATGAGTTTATTGCGACTGTCGGCAAGCTGAAGGACGAGCGCGTCCTTGCCGATCTCCGCGACCTGAACTTTGCTGTTTACAATGCGGTTGTCGACAAAAACACGATTGTGGACGAGCTGAGCCCGATCTCGCTAATGAAGATCATCAAGAATGATACCGAGCTCAAGGGCTTCCGCGATTGCCACGTCCGTGACGGCGTGCACCTGACCCGCTTCCTCTACTGGCTGAAGAAGACGATCAAGGAGGGCAAGGCGGATACCTACACCGAGTACGACCTCGGCGAAAAGTTGAATTCGTTCCGTGAAGCGGATCCGAAGTATGTGACGCTGAGCTTCTCGACCATCCCGGCTTACCAGGCAAATGCGGCGATGGCGCACTACATGCCCTCCAAGGAGCAGAGTGATGTCGTAAAGCCTGAGGGACTCTTCCTCGTGGACTCCGGCGCACACTATCTGGACGGCACGACGGATGTCACGAGAACGCTTGCACTCGGCGATATCACGCCGGAGCAGAGCCGCGACTACACGCTTGCGGTCATCGGCATGCTGAACCTTATGTTTGCGGTATTCCCGTACTATGCGACCGCACCGCTCCTTGACACCTATGCGCGTCAGGCAATGTGGAAGTACGGCAGAGACTACGGTCACGGCACCGGCCACGGCGTCGGCTTCGTGAACAATGTCCACGAACTTCCGGTTTCGATTCGTCCGTGGCCGCATCCGGACCGCAGAAGAGAGGTTACCTTCCGCCCGGGCATGGTGACGAGTGACGAGCCGGGTGTCTACATTGACGGCGCTTACGGCATCCGCATCGAGAACATGCTGATTTGTGTGAAGGATACGGAGCACGAGGGCTTCAACTGCTTCGAGAACCTGACCTGGGCACCGCTCGATCCGGACGCTCTGGATCTGAGTGTCATGTCGAAAGACGATATCCGCCGCTTTAACAAGTACCAGAAGCGTGTCCGCAAGACCATTGCGCCGCTGCTTCCGGAAGAAGAGAGAGAATGGCTCATTTATGAGACAAGAAAAATCCGCCGCGAGAAAAAGCACTGAGCGGCACAGTGATACGGAAAAGAAAGCGCTTTTGAAAAAAAGCGGCGCAGCGAAATCGGCTGCGCCGCTTCGCGCTGTCTTAGAGACAGGGCGCTGTCCCCACGAAAAGCGCTGCGGCGGCTGCTCTTATAGCGGCCTGCCCTACGAAGAACAGCTTAGGAAAAAGCAGAGACAGGCAGAGAAACTGCTTGGCAAGTTCTGTAAGGTCGAGCCCATTGTGGCGGCAGCCGAGCCGCTGCACTACCGGAACAAGGTGACGGCGAGCTTCGGGTTTCAGAATAAGAAGCTCGTGGTCGGTGTATACGAGCGGGACAGCCACAGGGTGGTACCGATTGATCACTGCCGCATCCAGAATCGCACGGCGGATCGCATCATCCACATCATCCGCGATTTGGCGGTCTCCTTCCGCTTGAAGGCTTATGACGAGGACTTAAGAATCGGGACCCTGCGCCATGTGCTGGTGCGCACTTCCGAGGCGACCGGACAGATCATGGTGGTAATTGTGACCGGAACACCCATATTTCCGGGGAGCAAGAACTTTGTGGGGGCTCTCCGGAAGCAGTGTCCGGAGATTACGACTGTCATCCAGAACATCAACCCGCAGAAGACCAGCATGATACTCGGGGAGCGCGACAAGGTGCTCTACGGCAAGGGCTATATTGAAGACGAACTCATGGGGCTTACGTTCCGGCTATCTCCGGCCTCCTTCTATCAGGTGAATGCGAAGATGACCGAGAAGCTCTACGAGACCGCGCTCTCGTTTGCGAATCTGAATGCAAACGAAACGGTGCTGGATGCCTACTGCGGTGTGGGTACCATAGGCATGGCGGCCTCCCGCAGCGCGGGACAGGTAATCGGCGTGGAACTCAACAAGGCGGCCGTGCGGGACGCAATCGCAAACGCGAAGCGAAACGGCATCGAGAACATACGTTTCTTCGCGGACGATGCGAGTGATTTTTTGCTGCGTGTCGCAGAGAGCGGTGAGAAACTCGATGCAGTCATCATGGACCCGCCGCGAAGCGGCAGCACCGAGCGCTTCCTTGAGAGCGCCTGCAAGGTGAAGCCGAAGCGCATTGTCTATGTCTCCTGCAATCCGGAGACTCTCGCGCGGGATTTGCAACTCTTAAAGCGTTGGAACTACCACTGTGAGCGCATTGTGCCGATCGACAACTTCCCGCTCACGGAGCACTTGGAGGCTGTAGTCCTTTTGGTTAAGTGCTAAAGGCCGAAACCCAAAAGATGACACTGCCCACGCGATAGCTGTCCAAGAGCTG
>CAUVLB010000219.1:0-2898 GCA_963552595.1 uncultured Stomatobaculum sp.
GGTGTCATCATCGGCGGTGCGTTCAGCACGATTGTAAAGTCTCTGGTGGATGATATCATCATGCCGCTGATCGGTATGATTCTCGGCCGGATCAACATCGCGACGCTCGCCCTGACCATCAAGAATCCGCTCGGCGGCGAGGCTGTCTCGCTCGCGTACGGCGCATTCCTGCAGAACGTCCTGAACTTCTTCTTCATTGCACTTGCGGTCTTCTGCATCGTGAAGGCGGCAAACGCGGTCAATAAGAAGAAAGAAGAAGCACCGGCGGAGGAGCCGAAGCCGAGCAAGGAAGAAATCCTGCTCACCGAGATTCGCGACGCGCTCCGCGAGAAGAAGTAATCGAAGGCGCAAGGCAAAAAAGAGCCGGGCTTATGCCCGGCTCTTTTTGATTGCTCGCTTCCGCGATTTCACTTTCCTTCCTTTGCCTCTCGCGCCTTATAGTAGAGCGCAATGTGCACCGCCTGCGCAAAACTGCCGTCTTCCAAGGCGCGGCGAAGCTCGTCTTCACCAAGCCTCACATAGACCACGCACTCGCTTTCGTCGAGCGCCTGCGCAGAAACCACGCGACAGCCCTCCGCGAGAAAACAGTGCGCCCGACTCGTGCCCATGGTCGGATTCGCAAAAAAACTCCCGAGCTCCGTCCAGCGCTCCGCGACCGCCCCGGTCTCCTCGAGGAGTTCTCGCTTTGCGGCATCCAACGCAGACTCACCGCTCTCAATGGCACCCGCAGGAAACTCCGTCGTGACCGCATCAATGCCCACCCGATACTGCCGCACACAGATGTATCTGTCTTCGGTATCCCGCGCCGCAATGACCACAAAGTCCCGGCTGCTGTAATGATAAAAAGGCGCAATCTCGGTGCCGTTCGGAAGGCGGTATGTTGCCTCACGAAAATCAATCCAGCGGTCCTTCCGTATGATTTTATCCTCCAATTTCTCCCAGCGGAGATTCTCTTCCATTCCTTTCCTCCTCTCCGGCGCGCGTGGCGCCGCGTCTCGGTGCGTTTCCGTTAGCTGCTTCGCCGCACCGCAAGGCGCAATCCCTCGCCGGACTTTAAGATCCACTCGAGCGCACAGTTTAAAAAGTAGCAGATAAAAAGCAGCAGTGTGTTGTTAACCCGCTTCGGGAAAAAGAGTCCCAACAGGCAGTAGACATAGCTGCAGAGGGAGAACCAGACAAAAAACCAGATGCTGAGTCGAAACGCAGGAAGCCTTACGATAATCCAGAGCAACGCGCCGCTAAGCAGCAGCGCGAGCAGGGTGAGCGGAAGCAGCTTAAGCCAGCCTCCGCTCGAAAAGAGCGCCGCAACATTTTGTAAGGGGCGCGATAAGGACTCCGCAAGCGCATCGCCCGCCACGGCATCCTGGCTCTTCGAGGCCGCCCGGTTTAGGAGGCTCGAGAGCAGGGGCAAAACCCAAATCTGAAAAAGCAGGAGGTAGGCAGCGTTTAGATTTGCCGCATACTTGGAGTCCATCTTCACTTCCACGAGATCCAGTGCCCGTGACACGAGGAGCGACAAAAAATAGGAAATTGCGAGCGCCTGCACCACGCCGAGATTCTGAAGTTGATAGAGTTTTCCCTGGTAGTTGTAAACGCTGTTTCCGAAGAAGAGCTTCATCACATCGTGAAAGCTCGAAATGCGCCCCGTGATGACCGTGAGCACCCAGAGCAGCAGACAGCCGGCAGCCAGCAAAACGGTCTGCTCTCGGCTCACGGCGAGAGAAACCAAGCGCTTCTTTTTCTTCGGTGTTTTGCGCCTGCCGAGCGCACGTTCCTTTGTGAGACGGCAAAGCACCAAAGCCGCTCCGCCGGCCGATACAAGCCCGAACAAGAGCTGCTGAGAGCCGCCGAACAGGTAAGCGTGCCCAAGAAGCCAGGCGGATGCCGGCAGAAGGGCGGCAAGCAGAACCGGGAAAAAGTTTCGCCGCCCCAAGGTGCGCGCACTCAGATAGAAGGGATAGAGAAAAAATAGCGCCGCCGCAATGCGCCAGCCCGCGCTTCGGTCCCAACGCATCTTCATTCGAAATACCCCCGCGATCAGATTGGCGAGGGAATTCACGAGACTCTCCACGAAGCGCCCGGTCATGAACCAGGCCGTCGTGAAGTGATTGTCGAGAAACATATAGGGTCTTAAGCAGGCGAGGAGATACAGCGAAAATCCAAGCATCACAAAGCCGCCAAGTTTTACCCCCTGTTCTTCTTTCACCATGGCGCTGCCCGCAAGGGCCAGCGAAAAGAGAAGCTGAAACAGCAGAATCAGAACGAGGAAAAGGAGCAGCATCGCGTCCAATTCGCTCTCCGTCCGAAAAGTGCGGCTCGCAATCGCCTTTGGCAGTGCAAAGAGAGAACCGGCAGCCCGCAGTGAAATCCCAAGAAAGATAAGCGTCAAAAAAAGAACGGCAGCGCGGTAGCACTGCCGTCTGAGCCGCTCAGACATATTCCGCCTCGCTGCCCGCGCCTTCTGTCTTGCCTTCGCCCATAATGCGGTCAAAATCCTTCTTCTCCGACGAATAACTCGACATACAACCCATGCCGCAGCTGCCGCAGTTGCCAGTGCAACCGGTGCTGTGCTGATGGCTGCCGTGCTTTAAAATATAACGTGTTATGAGAACAATCCCAATCAGGATCGCAAGCGCCAACAAGGCGGTATACGTGTTTGGTCCTTCTGTCATAATACACCTCCTGCGCTCTCGCGCTTCTTCATTGTAGACCCAAAGGCGAATTTTGTCATTACGGATTCTCTGCGCCACGCCGCACTTTTGCTCCTCGTTTAAGGATTTCGTAACGACTCCTCAATGAATATTCAGAATAGTTTTCGACAAACTTCAAGCATTCAAACGTCTCTCCGTCTATACTAAAACTACAACAAAGACCGATACAAATGTTGCAAGATACATA
>CAUVLB010000220.1:0-2890 GCA_963552595.1 uncultured Stomatobaculum sp.
TGAGGAGAGAATGAAGAAGCATAAGATTCGGTGAGTAGAAACCGGACTGTGCGGCGCCACTGAAGGCACAGTCTTCGCGACAGAAAGGACGAACCATGCCACCTCTTAAAATCATGAAGACAGTATCCGCCGTAAGTTTTATTGCGCTGGCTGCAGCATTCGCGCTGTACCGACTGACCGATATTCATGTGTTTAAGGTGCTTGCGATCAGCTTCGGGACTGTGTTTTATCACTTCTATGTGCGCCTCATTGTCGGCATTTACATTGACAAGGTCAAGCAGAACCGCGCGGACATCACGCGGCCCTGGTACCGAATTCGCCCTTGGGAGATACGCTTTTACAAGCGTATCGGCGTCAAGAACTGGAAGGACAAAATGCCGACTTCTTTTCCCGAGTACTATGATTTAAGGAAGCACAGTCCGGAAGAACTCGCGCAGGTCACCTGTCAGTCGGAAATCATTCACGAAATCAATGTGCTGATCAGTGCGGGTGCCCTGCTCGGCGCCGTCCCCTTCGGCATGTTTCCGGCATTCTTCCTGAGTTCTCTCGCGGCGGGCTGCTTTGACATGATTTTTGTCGTGATGCAGCGCTTTAACCGGAGCCGTCTATTGCCTTTGATTGAAAGACAGCGTGCCATGGAAGCGCGAAACAAGCCGTGAGAGATAGGGTAAGAAAAAGGAGCTGCTAGCGCAGCTCCTTTTCGTTTGCGATATACGCGACAAAGCCGTTTTTCGTACAATACCCCTGTATTTCCGCCGCAAGCTTTGCGGCGGGGCGGTATTCAATCAGATAGACCTTAAGCCCCGCTTCTCTGGTGCGGGTCAGGTAGTTCAGGTAATAGCTGCGGGTCTCGGCGTCCGGTAATGCCCATATAATGGTGTAAATTCAAAAATCGAAAAGAGCCAGCGGCTCGTCCTTCAGGTATAATGTAAATCACCACAATCAACATAGTACCGAGGGAGGACGAACCTATAGCTCAACTCAATATTACATTGAATCAAGATGAAATTCTACAGTTACTTTAGTAGATCGCGAGGAAGCATTCCGAAAGCTACTTCAAAGAACGCTCAATGACATCTTAAAAGTAGAATCTCAGGAACAACTACAGGCGGCCCCTTATGAGCGCTCTGACAGCCGCCTGGACAGTCGCAACGGACTTCGTGACAGAGAGCTTAAGACACGAATTGGAAGAATTACACTTGCGGTTCCGAGACACCGCAACGTACCGTTCAAGACTCTGATTTTTGATAACTATTCTAGAAGCGAAGCAGCTTTGGTGGCTGCAATGGCAGAGTCATAGAGAGTCTATGCGGAACAAGTGTGTCTAAATCGTCTGTCTCAGAGATTTGTAAAAATCTAGACAAAGAAGTCGAATCTTTTAGAAATCGTCCGTTGGAAGGACGCTACCCATTCCTAACCGTCGACGCGACATATTTCAAGGTTCGCGAAAATAATCGCGTCATCTCAAAAGCCCTGATGATTGCTTACGGCACAAACGAACAGGGACACCGCGAGATTCTAGGTTTCGCCGTCTACAGAAGCGAGTCAAAAGACACCTGGCAGGACTTTCTGAAAAGTCTGAAAAAGCGTGGACTCAAAGGTGTAATCATGATTACCTCTGATACACACGAAGGCATTATTCATGCAATCAGCGAGGTCTTTCCCACTGTGCCTTGGCAGAGGTGACAGTTTCACTTTTCTAGGAATGTCGTAGACAAAACGCCGAAAAAGTATCAGACGGGGATACGTGCTGAATTGCAGGAAATGTTTGCCTGTAATACGCTAAAAGAAGCCAGGAACAAAAAGAATCAGATCATTCAGGAGTATCAGGATGTAGCTGAAACAGCTATGTCCTGCCTTGATGAGGGGTTCGAAAGTGCAATGACCGCCATGATACTCCCACTAGGAATGCAACGATTCTTCCGTACTTCGAATGCTGTTGAACGACTCAATAAAGAGCTGAAGCGCCGTTCGCAGGTCATAGGAATCTTTCCAAACGAGGAGTCTCTCATCCGGTTGATGGGTTCCGTTCTGATAGAGCAGAACAGTCTGAGTCAATCGGGGAAAGTTATCTTCAAAAAGGAGTCCTATGAAGCTTTGTTGACTTCAGATGTCCAAGAAAAGCTTTTGGTTATTGCAAAGGAACAGGCGACTATGCTGGCCGCCTGATTTGACTTATGCCTGAAGGTAATTTACACACAAATATAGACTTGACCGCGCTGTACACAAAAAAACTATTCGTTAAGGGTGAATTTATAGGATATTTTACCACACTAAGAATAGACAACTCCAAGCTTGCTATTACGCGCAATAAAGAAGTTTCTTTGCCAGCGGAAGTAGCATATCATTGGCATGATATGGTTACAGAGTCGGCAGTTATGCGAAAAGCTATTACGTATGGACAGCAAATCACAGACTCGTGGTTTCCTTGCACAATCATGGGGGAACAGAGAACACATAAAAAATTATTTGCAGAGTGTTTGCATTCCGATAGCTCGAGAGCTGAAAAGGCGTTGATCATGTTAAATCTATCTACTATCTCTGAAAATGATGCAGGAAGGCATTTGTTGGGTTGTAGTGATCCGAAAGAACCACATGTGGGATTATTAGAAATGGCAAATGGGGGAACAGTAGTTTTAAGTAATCTTAATTATTCTAATCGGGCTGTGCAAGCTTGCTTACTTGATGCCGTAACATATCATCAGATTGTTCCGACTGGGGGATATAAGAAAATTAGTTTAAACATCCGATTCATAACCATTCTAGACACACCGGTTTATATGGGGGAAATTAATACAGGTCTGTACAGCCTTCTTACAACACAGGTGATTGAAGTGCCGACTATACGAGATAGAAAAGAGGATATAGTTCCATTATTTGAACGAGAAAT
>CAUVLB010000221.1:0-2876 GCA_963552595.1 uncultured Stomatobaculum sp.
TATCCCGGCCGCTTCCTCGCGATTGTCGGAACTTCCGGCTCCGGTAAATCTACCTGCCTGAATCTGCTCGCCGGACTCGAACCGCCGAGCAGCGGCAGCATTCATATACTCGGAAAAAAACTCGAGAAAATGAATGAACAACAGTTGGTGCGCTTTCGCCGCGAACATGTCGGTTTTATTTTTCAGAGTTACGGTCTGATTCCGACCATGAACGCGGAGGAAAATGTTGCCCTCCCGCTCCTATTTCGCGGCGTCGGAAAAGAGGAAAGGCAAAAGACCGCGCGCATGTATATGGAGCGCATCGGCATACTGGACCAGGCGCAACATATGCCGGGGCAAATGTCGGGCGGTCAACAGCAGCGCGTCGGAATTGCCCGCGCCCTTGCAAGCAAACCGGAGCTCATCTTTGCCGATGAACCGACCGGTAACCTCGACTCCAGGACGAGCGCCGAAGTACTGGCACTCCTAAAAGACATCGTCCGGGAACAAAAGGTGACACTTATCATGGTCACCCACGACAACTCGATTGCGGACCGCGCCGACCAACAGATACGCATCGTGGACGGCAAGATTGTAGAACGGAAAGGATAAACCATCATGCAGGCTAAAACTCATAGCAGTTCTTTATTTCTCCGTGTGCTCGCGCTGGAGCTGGTACTCTCTCTGCTCCTCTTTTTCATGATACCGCCGCGCCTCGCACACGCATCCTATGTGAACACGAATCTCAACACCTTTGTGCATGACGCAAACGAAGTGCAGATCGGCTATCCCGGTCAGGACATGAATTTGAGCTTCCGCGTCGGCTACAACAACACGAGCGGCATGAAGAATCCGAAAACCGCCGAGATTCAGAACGTCATCGTGCGTCTCTCGAACGACCAAAACTACTTAAAGCAGGACAAGGATCCGGATCAGAACACGACGGATCAGAAGAACCCCTACGATAAGGACGAAGAGAACGAGCTTTACGACGCTTGGAGAGCCGGTCAGAAGTCCGGCATCGACAAGGCCTACGGCGGCAACTCCGCCTTCACCGTGGACGCCGGAAACTACCCCTTCGAGATCAATGCGACCACCTTCACCGAGGAAAATCGCTTTGCCTCTCTAAAGGCGGGCGAATATAAGACCGCGACCCTGCACGTCAAGGTGCGCGCGGATGCCAAGGAGGGCTACTACGGCGTACCGATCGCCTTCTACTATGCCCTGCCGGGCAGCAACACCGCGGACTTCCGCGGCCCCATGCAGGTTGAGTTTATCAACGTGTACATCAAGGCGGCGGGCGAAGTCGCAAACCCCGCTTCTGCCACCAATGACAAGAGCTTTGCAGTCGGCGAGGGCGAATCGACACCGGTCGGCAGCGCACCGGGCGTTATGAACTACAGCGTTAAATTCAGAAATCAGCTCTCGGTGCCGCTGTACCGCGTTCAGATACACATGAACACGACGCTCGCGGACGGCGCTTCCCTGCAGGCAACGGCACAGAATAAATCTCAGGCCACCACGGGCTTCCCCTTTAATCTGAATGACGCAAACTACGACCGCAATTTCGAAAAGGTTCAGCCGAACGAAACCCTGAGTGCGGACTACTCCATGGCCATCATGCAGAACGCGGCAAACGGCTACTACCCGCTGAGCTACACCGTAAGCTATAAGCTCACCCCGGATGCGACCGTCTCTTATCAGGAGACCTACGTGAGCTATGTGCGCATCAACAACCCTTCCATGGTCGAACAGCCGCCGGCAGAGGACAACAAGCAGGGCGATTTTAACCCAAACGACCGCCAGAAAGCCCGCATCATCCTGGACGGCTATCGCACGGAACCCGAAAAAGTCTTTGCCGGTCAGCCCTTCACACTGGTTCTCAGCGTGAAGAATGCTTCCGGCGATATTCCGGCAAGCAATATTTTGCTCTCCGCCGAGTCCGAAAAAGCGGACAATTCCTCTGTCTTTTCGACCGAGGCGGGCTCCAATTCCTTTGTGATTAACAGCCTGAAAGCAGGGGAAGCAAAGGAACTCAGACTGAACCTCGAGGCATCCGCGGGCGTGGATCCGCGTTCCTATACCATCACGCTGAACGAAAAGTTTGACTCCCCCGCGTTTAAGAACGCCGAGGACAAGCTGACCCTCGATATTCCGGTCTTCCAGGTAGCCCGCTACTCCATTTCCACACCGGAGCTCTCACCCGACAGCATTGCGGTCGGCAAAGAGAGCAATGTCATGTTCAACCTGAACAACACCGGCCGTGTGATGCTCTACAATGTCCAGGTCATCTTTGAGGCGGATTCCATCAAGAAGACGAGCGCCTACCTCGGCAACATCAAGTCCGGCGACAGCGGCAGTGTCGATGCCATGCTGACCGGCGTGGCGCCGACCTCGGACGACGGCAGCATCAAAATGACCATTCAGTACGAGGATGTGAACGGCAACGTGACCAGCGAGGAGCAGAGCCTCACGCTCACAGTCACCGAACCCGCACCGGATATGCCCGAGACCGATGCCGACAGCGAGAAGAAGCCGGAGAAAAAGCGTTCGCCGATTCCCCTCTTCGGGATTCCGATCGGCATTGCCACGGCGGCTCTCGGTATTTACAAAATGCGCAAGGATAAACGTAAGGGAGGCGACGCGGAATGAAATTCCGGGATCTCCTGACGCTCGCACTCCGCAATCTCTTCCGGCGAAAGACGCGGACCGTGCTGACCGTGCTCGGCGTCATCATCGGCACTTCGTCGATACTCGTGATGATGAGCCTTGGCCTCGGTATGAGCCGCCAGACCAGGCAGCTCTACCAGGAGGCGGGTTCCATGAAGACCATCACGGTCTATGCCTTTAACCAAAAAGGCAACGAGACGGAAATCACCGATGACACGCTGAAACAG
>CAUVLB010000222.1:0-2838 GCA_963552595.1 uncultured Stomatobaculum sp.
GTGGTCGCTTTCTTGCAGACGTATGCCTTTTAACTTTGTTCCTTGTCTTCATCAAAGTTCATCCCTTGGAATTGAACTTGTATCTTTATTGTATCAATTAGCATGGCTTAATCAATTACAGCTCTCTTACGGTTTTGTGAATCTGTCTGACAAAAAGTGCCCCGCCCGGTATTCACCGGGCGAGGCGCTTTCTTTCTTTACAAAACCTTATTTCAGCAGATAATTTCCGGTAACCAGCGAATACAGGCCGCAAACCACCACAATGGCGCAAGCCAAGATATTGAGCGGACGAATGCGAACGCTCCATCCCTTCTCCTTCGCGAGCTTAATCATGACAATCTGTCCAACCAGAAGCAGCGCGCAGATACCGGTGAAAACCAAAGTCATCGTATGCTGATCCATACTTTTCCCCCTTATAAAACACTCTGTTTTTGACGCGTACTATCGTACCATTTCAGAATGCTCTTTTCAAGTCAAGGAGGCCTGAAAATACCGCTGCGTCATGGCTTTTTCCGCGCCTTCATGCCCTTCTCGTAGTCGCGGAGCGCGGTGATTGCATCCTTGCTGAGCGGATACATGACAATCAGGTTAAAGATGGTCATGAGGCCTATGCCCACATCACCGAGATCCCACACCACGGAGTACTGCGCGAGGCCGCCCACAAAGAGCATGACCAGGGCAAAAATCTTATAGCCGAACTGCGAGCCCCAGTTTGCGCCGAAGAGGTAGGCAATGTTGCTGTGCGCGTAAAAAAGTATCCCGAGGAAGGTCGAGAAGCTGAAGAGCCAGAGTATCAGCGCGATGAAGAAGACACCGAAGTTGCCGAAGTGGTACTGCATCGCGGTCTGGAGCAGATCCATGCCGTTCAGGTTCACAATGAGCTCCTGGGGTGCCAGAAGCATGAGGAAGGCCGTGCAGGAGCAAATAACGAGGGTGTCTATGAAGACGCCCGCTGCCTGGAAGAGTCCCATCTTGACCGGGTGGCTTGCATCCGCCGCCGCCGCTGCGCAGGGCGCAGAGCCGCTGCCCGCCTCGTTCGAGAAGAGGCCGCGCTTCACACCGTTCATCAGCACCGCGCCGAAACCGCCGGCAACCATCTGCCGAAGACCGAAGGCCTCGGCAAAGATGCGCTCAAAGACCGAGGGCAAAAGGACTATGTTCCGCAGGATGACAAAGACAGTCATTGCAAAATAGATGCCTGCCATGAAGGGCACGATGATATCCAGCACCTTTGCGGTCGCGTGCTTTCTAAGCACAATGACTGCCGCAAACGCAACCAACACGACGGTCGAATAGAGCGGCGGAATGCGGAAGGCATTCTCAAAGGCTGAAGAGACCGAGTTGCCTATCACCTGGCTGATACCGCCCCAGCAAATCAGCGCGGAGAGCGCAAAGAGGACGGAGACGATATTTCGCTTGCCGCGGAATTCGCTCTGTGCCGCGATTTCCACCTCCGAGCGCTCTCCCGCCGGGACACGGCGCTTTGCAAAGAAGTCGTGAATGTAGTAAGCCGGGCCGCCCCAGTAACCGCCGTAGAGCGGGTCCTTTTTCTTGTAGAGCTGCGCGAGCGTTGCCTCGACAAAGGCGGTCGAAGCGCCGATGATTGCGGTGACCCACATCCAGAAAACCGCACCTGCGCCGCCCGCCGAAATGGCCGCGACCACGCCGACCAGGTTGCCCATGCCAACGCGCGTCGCGGTCGAGACAATGAGCGCCTGCATGCCCGAGAGTCTTCCGCTCGCGGGATCTGCGGCATCCTTCCCCTCCTGCTTTTCAAGCAATACGGAAATCATCTCCGGAAACAGGCGCAGCGGCAAAATGCGTGTCCGTATCGTATAGTAAATGCCTGCCGGAATCAGAAGCAGTATCATGAGCGAGAGTCCGATTGAGCTCCCCCCGGGCAGCGGAATTCGCAGCAAATCGCCCCACAAAAATTTTGTCATACACTCGATGACCGCCACAATTGGGTTCATCCCCACATCCCCCTATTTCTTATTAACTTTGTCGCTTTAACGCACTAAATCATATAAGGCATATTATACGCCTTTTTTCGCTTTCTGCAAGCACTTTTAAGCTCCTGCCGTGAGCTTCGCGCACTCCGCTTCCAGGGCGCGCGTCACTAGGTCATTCAAAGACATCTCCCTCTGTTTTGCGCAAAGCACTGCAGTTCTATGCAAGGCTGCCGGAATCCGTACATTAAATTTTCCCTTGTATTCTCTCTCGGGTACCTTCCCAAATTCTCTGCAAAGCTCCAGATAGTTGTCAATCGATTGGTGAAACATTTGCTCCAGCTCGTTTACGGAAGCACCGTGAAACGCCAGCGTATCACTCACTCCAACTACCTGTCCCACAAATAATCTATCTTCATCCGAATACTTGATTTCTGCGTGATACCCTTTATACTCCATCATTTGTTTTATCCTCTCTGTACTCTCCGATTTCTCGAAGAAATCGCCGCACTAATTTAAGCTGATACGGGTACAACTCATTTTCCGGATGCGGTTCATCAAATGCCAAAATTCTTCCACTGGCTTCATGGAAAAAGCGAATTCCGGAACCTCTTCCTCCCTGCCCCTTGCGGCATCCGCACTGCGCCATCAGTGCACTCAAATCCTGTTTGGTGAAATTTCTCGGCAACCTTTTTTGAAACAGCTTTCGCAGTAACTTCTCCTTTGTCGGCATTTCACACCTCTATTTTAGTACTATAATATGGTTCTATCATAAGACATAAGAATCGTTGCGTCAATCGTTAAATGAACACAAAGAGGCCGGGAGCGTTCGCTCCCGGCCTCATCAACGAAGTATCGTAATCGCCGTAGGGCGATGTTCAATTAAAAT
>CAUVLB010000223.1:0-2837 GCA_963552595.1 uncultured Stomatobaculum sp.
CTTAGAGTCAAATGAGAGCCCGCATCTCGTCTTCGGTATAGCCGAGTTCGGACATATCTTTTTTGAAGCGGGCGATGAAGTCTGCGGCGAGTTCCTTCCGGAGACTCACATTGACCGCGGTATCTTCTGTCACAAAGGTACCGAGACCGCGCTTCGTGAAAGCGACGCCTTCGGCCTCGAGTGTCTGGTAGACGCGCGCAGCCGTGTTCGGGTTGATGTGGTACTCGAGGGCAAGTTCCCGCCCCGATTTCAATTTTTCGCCGTTTTTCTTTTTCCCGGTGACAATTTCCTTCTTAATTTGCAAAACAACTTGTAAATATATGGGTTGCGATTCGTTAAACTGCATCGAAGCTCCTCTCTGCAAGCACTACACTTGCGAACTAATGAGATAGTACACTAGAAAATAATGATTGTCAAGCGCAAGGAAAGAAAAATTCGGAACTTCGCTTGACAGCTTTTAGGGGCGGTGCTATGATACAAAAACCTTCTACACAAGTAGGTAAATAGGAAATAGCTTTTTGGGTAAGAGCAGAGAGGAGGGAGCATGGATGTTTCGTTTATGGAGCGCTTTTTGCCGCTCTACCTAGAGGCGGCAAGACTCACGCTCACCATTGCGAGCATAGGCATTTTGATTTCGCTGTTCATAGGCCTCGTTGCGAGCCTGGTGCTCTACTACCGCATGCCGCTCATCTCACAGCTGGTCACGGTGTACGTGGAACTCTCTCGCAACACGCCTCTGCTCGTGCAACTTTTCTTTCTCTACTTTGGCCTGCCGAAGGTAGGAATACGCTTAAGCCCGGAGCTCTGCGGCGTGATAGGCCTTAGCTTCCTCGGCGGCGCCTACATGACCGAGAGCTTTCGATCCGGACTCGGGACGGTGGAAAAAATTCAGACCGAGTCGGCGCTCTCCCTCGGGCTAAGCGCCGAGCAGAGCATGCGCTACATTGTGTTTCCGCAGGCAGCGGCGGTCTCGGTGCCTTCGCTGACCGCAAACATGATCTTCCTTATCAAGGAGACCTCGGTGTTCAGCGGCATTGCCCTCGCGGACCTCATGTATGTCGCAAAGGATTTGATCGGCATTTACTATCAGACCACAGAGGCACTCTTTATGCTGGTAATCGCCTACCTCGCGCTGCTTCTGCCGATTTCTCTCTTGGGTTCATGCTTGGAAAGGAGGCTACGCAATGCAGGCTTTGGCAATTAATGCAGGAAGCGCGTCTCCGATTTCCATATTGCTCGCAGGCAATAACCTGGCGCGACTCCTCGGCGGACTCGCAGTTACCGTTCGGATAAGTCTCATTGCGGTGGCGCTCTCGCTCCCGCTCGGCATCCTCTTCGGGCTCTTGATGACAAGAGAAAACCGGATGATTCAGCTACTGAGCCGCATCTACCTTGACTTTATCCGCATCATGCCGCAGTTGGTTCTTCTTTTCCTCGTCTTCTTCGGGAGTGCCCGTGTCTTTGGCCTCAGCCTGAACGGTGAGTTCAGTGCAATTTTGGTGTTCACGCTCTGGGGCACGGCGGAGATGGGAGATTTGGTGCGCGGCGCGCTTAAGAGCATTCCGCAGCATCAGTACGAGAGCGCGGCGGCGCTCGGACTCACGGCGAGGCAGAGCAGCCGCTATGTGATTATTCCGCAGACCTTGAGGCGGCTTTTACCGCTCGCCATTAACCTTGTGACGCGCATGGTGAAGACCACTTCACTGGTTGTTTTGATCGGTGTGGTCGAGGTTTTGAAGACTGGGCAACAAATCATAGACGCCAACCGCTTTCAGTATCCCACGGCGGCACTGCCGATTTACGGCGTCATTTTTCTCTTATATTTTCTGGTGTGCTGGCCCATTTCCATGCTGGCGCGCTATCTGGAACAACGCTGGGCAGTCTGAACGCAGCTTGAAAGGAAGGCCACAGAATGAAAGAAGTAAAACGGGACATACAGCTCAGCATACGCGGGCTCAGAAAAAACTTTGGTGACGCCGAAATCCTGAAGGGCGTGGATCTCGATTTGCGCCGGGGCGAGGTAGTCGTGATACTGGGTCCCTCCGGGAGCGGTAAATCCACCCTGCTCCGTTGTATCAACGGCCTGGAAGAGATACAGAGTGGTGAGGTGGCGCTGGACGGCGAAGTGATTAGCGGGCGCAAGCAGAATGCACTCACCGGGGTGCGACAAAAGCTCGGCATGGTATTCCAGAGTTATGAGCTCTTCCCGCATATGAATATTCTCGATAACATCACACTTGCGCCGCGCAAAGTGCAGAAAAGAAGCCGGAAAGAGGCAGAGGCAGAGGCGCGAGAGCTCCTTGCGCGCGTGAACCTTTCCGACAAGGAGAAGTCCTACCCGCGCATGCTCTCGGGCGGACAGAAGCAGCGTGTCGCGATTGTGCGCGCCCTTGCCATGCACCCCGAGCTCATGCTCTTTGACGAGGTCACCGCCGCGCTGGATCCCGAGATGGTCAGAGAGGTGCTGGATGTCATCATGGAGCTCTCCGAGCAGGGACTCACGATGCTCATTGTGACGCACGAGCTCAGCTTTGCCCGCGCGGTCGCGGACCGCATTGTCTTCATGGACGAGGGCAGAGTCGTGGAGATCGGCAAGCCGGAGGAGTTCTTCACGGCGCCGAAGACCGAGCGCGCGAGGACCTTCCTCGACAACTTCCGCTTTGTCGCGAGAAGCAGAAAGGAAGAGAAAAGCGCATGAGAGAGTTTTACAGCCGCCGCGGGCGCACGGACCGATGTTGTAAGCAGCTTACAACATCGCTGTGAGAGGAAGGGAAGCAGATTCGGTGAAAGCGATTGGTACGCTGTCAAGTAAAAAGCAAGCATCGTATTTTACATAG
>CAUVLB010000224.1:0-2836 GCA_963552595.1 uncultured Stomatobaculum sp.
GAAGCCGAGTATGACTTCGCCGATAATGTGAATGCCGCGCACCGTTCCCTCTGCGGTCCGAAATGCCGGGTTCTGGGGCAGGGTGCCGCCGAGTATCACAGCGAGGATAATCATGAGCAGGAAGAGAATGTTGTGTGCGCCGCGGAGCGAAATCTCCGTGCCGGGCTTTGAGATATCCGGGCGGTAACCGCGTCTCACATCCTTTAAATAATAGTGCTTGTCAAGCTGCCAGAACACCGTGAGCAAAATCACAAGGTTAAACAGCAAAATCGGGAAGAGGTGCAGACTCCAGAGGAAGGGGACACCGCGCATAAAGCCCATGAGGAGCGGCGGATCGCCGAGCGGCGTCAAGCAGCCTCCCATATTCGAAATCAGGAAGATGAAGAAGATCATGATATGCTGCTTCTGGCGTCTCCAGGCATTGACCTTGATCATCGGGCGAAGCATGAGCATGGAGGAACCCGTTGTACCGATGATGCTGGAGAGCAGGGTGCCGAGTAGCAGAAACATCGTGTTCACAAAGGGAGAACCTGCGAGATCTCCGTTGAAGGTGATGTTACCGGCCACGCAGAAGAGGCCGAAGAGCATCACGATGAAAGAGAGATAGTCATTAAATACGGTCTCTAACACAACCTCGGAGGCCTTGAAGGGGCCGTACAGCGCCGTAAACGGGACAACGAAGAGTAGGGACCAGAAGATGACCGCGTGGACACGGTGCTTCTCCCACCACTCGCCGGCGACAAGCGGGACAACTGCAATGCTGAGCAAAAGGCCCGCGAAGGGGATGCACAGCCACGTTGGAATCAAAGTACTCATATTCAAAACCTCATTTTCTCTCTTTTTTAAACATTCAATGCGTATGCTAAATCGAAACCGGGAAAAAAGCAAACGCTTTCGCTGTATAGGCTATCGGAAAATGCGTATCTTGCTATCGCCTTTCGGAAAACGCAAAAAGTCCGACCGAGGCCGGGCTTTTTGGTTGCGGTTTACAGGTTTTTTACATGGGTGCGGAGTGCCTCGTAGGATTCGGGGCTTAAGTCGTGTTCTACCTTGCAGGCATCGCGCTCGGCAATCTCGGTAGGTACTCCGAGTTTCACAAAGAGCTTCGTGAGGGTTTGATGGCGGCCATAGACGCGACTCGCAATGGCTTCTCCCTCGTCGGTGAGGTAGATGTAGTTCTCTGCATCCATGCGAACAAGTCCGCTCTCGCGGAGATGCTTCATCGCAATGCTGATGCTCGGCTTCGAGTAGCCCATGGCATTCGCAATTTCGACGGAGCGCACATGGCCGTTCTCCTCCCGCAGCATCAGTATTTTCTCTAGGTAATCTTCGGCGGATTCATGAATTCGCATGAGACAGGTCCTTTCCCGCGGCAAACGCACCGCGCTGTTTCCTTTATAAATGGGTGTTCAATCAATTCGTCTTCTGTGTTTTTGAAAGTATAACACGCAAATACGCAGGAGAACAAGGAAACTTGTCTGTCAACAAGGCAAATCATTATGAGCTTAGGCTAAAAGAACCGAGCGCCGACAAAATATTTTCAGACCTCAGAGCTCCGCGTCGGAAAGTATGCGATAGCGGCTTATGACTTCCTCTTTAAATTCCTCTTCGAGCGGCGAGAGCACGGTGTCCTTTCGTGTCACAATGCCGAAGGAGAGGTGCTCGGAGCTCTTAAGGAGCGGAAGCGAGATGACCTGGTAGAGCTCACTCTGACCGGAGAACTCGGAAATTCCTATGGTATAGAAGTTCGTGCTCTGGATGAGCCGCATCTGCTCCTGGCGGTCGCAGACATAGATGATTTTTTGCGACTCGTTTAAATCGATGAGACCGCTGTCGCTCGCGATGTGGTAGATGAAGTCCTCATATTGACCGGCATAGCGCACAAAGCCGTAGTCCTTGAGCTCCCCGATTTCGACCTTAGGCTCCGGCTTCCCCTTCAGCACCGGGTGGTTTGCCGCGAGGCAGACATAGGGGCGAAAGGTGGCCAGGGGAATAAAGTTCAGCTTTTTATCCGCGAAGCTCCGCTGGGACATGCTTTCGTTGGTCGTTGAGAAGTGGAGCACGCCGATGTTCGACTTGCCCTCCACAATATCCTCGAGCACATTGGAGGCGGAATTTTCAAGCAGATGGTAGTGTATGGTCTCGTCGTCCTGGTGGCGGCGGCATATTTCGTTAAAGCACTCGGAGGTGTGTGAAAAGCGGGTCATGCTGACGCGGAGCCTGGACTGTGCGGAGGCTGCCTGCGTCACATAGCGGTTCAGTTTCGCCATTTCCGCGAGGATGATGTTGCAGTGGTGCAGATAGTCCTCGCCCTCCGGTGTCAGCTTGGTGCCGCGGCTGGTGCGCTGAAACAGCGTGAGGCCGCATTCCTCCTCGGTGGTCTTTAGGATATGGCTCAGCTGGGGCTGAGAGATGAACATTGCCTTCGCGGCATGGTTGATGGATCCGTACTTAGCAATGGCGACAATGTATTTGATGTTATTTGCGTCCACGCGAGCCTCCTATTGTTATTCTCGATAACCTTAAAAACATTATACAACAAAGACGGCGAAAACAGAATGGAATTAGACAGATATTCCCGTTGTCGATAACTGATATCGGCCTCGGCAATTTTGTCTTGACGGGCGCCTATGATAAAATAAATTGGTGAAAATGTATAAGCTTTATGGGGGGATAAACAGAAGAATGGGGGGAATCGCTGTATAGTAATGCAGGTTTTGGACGCAATTGACGGCTTTCTTTACTACCCGGTCTTGTTGCTCGTAATGGGCGCTGCGGGACTCTATTTCTCAATTCGCATGGGTTTTGTTCAGGTTCGCATGCTGTCTGAGGCAAT
>CAUVLB010000225.1:0-2828 GCA_963552595.1 uncultured Stomatobaculum sp.
TTCTCTTCTCAAAAACATCCTGGGTGGAGTTTGTGAGTCTGCCGTAGATGTTGCCGGCGTCTCTCAGACCGAAGCGATCTGCCGCGTGCTGCGCATCGCGGAACACATAGGAAGTTGTCTGGTAGATCGGCACCGCTCTCGCGTCCGTCGCCGGATCCGGGCTCTCCTGACCCACATGCAACTGAAGGGTTTCAAACTTATACTTTCTCTGCTCGCTCATGTCTCTTTCCTCCGTTTTCCCGATTCGAATCGAGTTCTCTTTTATCTCTTTGAGGGCTCTCTGCTTATCCCCTCAAACTCAGTAGGTATGTTCGGATTATAGGGGATTCTCGCCTCACTGTCAATTGTTTCGGCAACAGACATTATTTATGCGACGTTATAAATTGAGTTGATAGCTAACTTGTCTCGGTCTCAGCGCTTTGTGATGCGCTGCAGTAGGGCCACCGCGAGCATCATGACCGTTGCCGCGACAAAGAGTCCGCCCATGCCCTTGCCCATAATTTCGAGTGCAATTTCCGCTGTATTCATCTCTTTCTCCTCTCTTCTCTGTCAGAGATAACGGGACACAATGCTGATCACAAGGCCGCCCGCGATGACCGAAGCCACCTGCCCCGCGACATTGGTGCCCGCCGCCTGCATCAGAATGATGTTGCCCTTGCTCTCCTCATTCGCAAGCTTCTGTACGACACGGGAAGACATCGGGAAGGCCGATATACCGCAGCCGCCGATCATCGGGTTGATGAGGGGTTTCTTCATGATTGCCAGCACCACATTCACAAGCTTTGCAAAGAGCACGCCCGCCACCGTGTCAAAGACAAAGGCAATGAGACCGAGTCCCAGGATCATGAGGGTCTGCAGGTTCACAAAGTGCTCCGCCTGCATACTGAAGGAAATCGTGATGCCGAGAAGCAAGGTGATCAGGTTCACCAGCTGATCCTGCGCCGTCTGGCTCATCGTGTTCAAAACGCCGCACTCGCGGAGGAGGTTACCGAACATAAGGAAACCGACCAGAGCGACCGACTGCGGGGAGATGAAGCCTACAATCATGGTGACCGCAATCGGGAACGCAATGCGCGTGGACTTCGGAATCTCCTTCGCGTTATAGCTCATGCGAATCTGACGCTCTTTCTTGGTCGTGACCAGCTTAATCGCAAAGGGCTGGATAATCGGCACCAGCGCCATGTAGGAGTAAGCCGCAACCGCAATCGGACCGATGTACGAAGAGTTCAGAACCTGGGATACCAGAATCGAGGTGGGGCCGTCCGCCGCACCGATAATTCCGATCGAAGCCGCATCCTTTAAATCAAAGCCGAGAAGCGCTGCCGCAAAAATGACCGCGAAGATACCGAACTGCGCCGCCGCACCGAAGAGAAAATAATAGGGCTGGCTTAAGAGCGGTCCGAAGTCAATCATCGCACCGATGCCGATGAAGAGCAAAAGCGGCATCATTTCCGAGGATTCGATGCCGACCTCGTAGAGCCACTGAATAATGCCCGCCGCCGGAACCTTGCCCTGTACGAGCTGATCCAGCACGCCGCTCATCGGCAGGTTTACCATAATTGCGCCGAAGCCCATGGGCAGTAAGAGCGAGGGCTCATACTCCTTGTTGATTGCAAGCCAGATGAGGACGATGCCGACCGCATACATGACTCCCTGCTGCCAGGTGACAGCCCGGATGCCTTCCAGTAAAAAATCCATCTTTTCTTCTCCTTTTCCTGTTTGCGCTGTGCCGCAGAGTCAAAAAAAAGACCCTTACCACAGCTTTGTTCTGTGGTAAGAGTCTTGCCATCGGTCGTTTACCTAGCCGGATTCGGACGCTCTCGCGTCGGGTATGTCGCATCCGGTCGCCGTGCTCTGCACTGCCGGCTACTCCCTCTTACGCGAATATCATACGCGCGGCATAACATATTGTCAAGAAAAACCGAAGTTTAAAGCAGCGCCCAGAGGTTTTCCGTGACCTCCATGAGAAGCTCGTTGATTTCAAACAGATTTTCGTTCCCCTGTCCCGCCGCTGCGAGATGACTCGCTTCGTCGAGCAGGTCTACCGAGTCCTCCATCACAGCGAGCTCCTCCTCGGTGTGGTCCGCCGCATCGAGATAGCGCTCCGACTCCGGGCACTCCTCAAATTTGTGCTCGCCGACATCCTTGATTTGTTTCAGGACCTCGCGCAGCTCTTTGATGTGTCCGATATCACAAGTCGCACCGTTGTGTGCCGCTTCCGCCACCGCAAGTCGCTCTTCCTTTAACTCCAGAAGGAATCTCCGTAGTCCGTCTTTTTCTCTTCTGTGCATATGCTTCCTCCTGCCTGAATCTATCGTCAATCCCGCTCTGCGGGAGGGTTCCACTGCGCTCGCGACACTTACGTTTTCCTTATTTAACTTTATACCATCATAATACTCAAATAAGTCCGCTTTTTCAAGGGGCTATTTTGAATGCGGGCTCCCAGCGAAAGCGAAGTCTCTTCCTTGTCTTAGGATGCGTAAAGCTAAGTCCGGTCGCCGCCAGGCAGAGTCCGCCATAGCCGAAGAGACTCTCCTGCTCCGGGAAACTCACGCCGTACTTCCGATCGCCGAGCAGGGGGAGATTTCGGGAGGCAAACTGCAGGCGCACCTGGTGGCGTCTTCCGGTCAGAAGTTCGAGCTCCACCTCCGTGACCTGCTTGCCCCCGATAAACTTACTGCGGAGCACGCGGTAAGTGAGCTCTGCCTCCTTGGCACCGGGCGTTCCCTTCGGCACCACACGACTCACGTTCTCCTTTTTATCCTGCAAAATCCAATCCGTAAAACGTCCGGACTTCTCCGCCGGTTTGCCGAGCACCAAAGCGCGGT
>CAUVLB010000226.1:0-2814 GCA_963552595.1 uncultured Stomatobaculum sp.
CCGACTTGCTGCCCTTGCGGCTTCCGCCCTCCGGGCGCTCCGGGCGATCGCTCTTGGTTCCGCTCTGCTCGCCCGACTTGCCGCCTTTGCGGCTTCCGCCATCCGGGCGCTCACCTCGCTCGCTTTTGTTTCCGCTCTGCTCGCCCGACTTGCTGCCCTTGCGGCTTCCGCCCTCCGGGCGCTCCGGGCGATCGCTCTTATTTCCGCTTTGCTCGCCCGACTTGCCGCTCTTGCTGCTTCCGCCCTCCGGGCGCTCCGGGCGCTCGCTCTTGGTTCCGCTCTGCTCGCCCGACTTGCCGCTCTTGCGGCTTCCGCCCTCCGGGCGCTCCGGGCGCTTTCTGTTTTCACTTTCGTTCTTCTCGCTGTCGTTGTTCTTCAGATCATTCTTAAGTTCTCCGTCTCTGTCTTCGCCGGAGCCACTGTTCTTCATTCTTCCGGAGGGGCGGGACGGACGCCCCCCCTTCTCGAAACCTAGATTGCTCGGTCGTTTTCTCTCAGCCCCTGCAGCGCGCTCTGCCCCCTGCGTTGCGCTATCCTTCTGCTTCTCAGCGCCATCCGCGTTTGCACTCTCATCGCCGTTTTCCGGCCGGACCATGCCCTGTGCTGTCGGCTCACTGCCGCTTTCCGGAACTGCTGCTCGTTCACTGTTCTGACTCGTACTCACAATTCCGTTCTCCGGAAGGACGAGAGCGATACTCGTATGCTTCGGCGGCGTCTGGCGCTGTTGTGTTTCCGGCTGATAAGCGCCGTTCTCGCTGTTTTCGCCGCCGTTTCTCGGACGCTCCGAGCGCTCGCCGCGCTCAAATCCGCCGTTCTCTCCGTTTCCGCCGCCGTTTCTCGGGCGCTCCGGGCGCTCGCCGCGCTCAAATCCGCCGTTCTCTCCGTTTCCGCCGAAGTTACCCGGACGCTCCGGGCGCTCGCCGCGCTCAAATCCGCCGTTCATACCGCCTTGCGGACCGTTCCCGCCTCTTCTCGCGCCGATGTTGTTTACGGTATCGCTGATGCTTACCATTTCGCTCTGCTCGCCTACCGTCACGGTATAGCTTTCACCGCTCTTCAGATCCGCCGCACTGAACAGCACGGTATTAAAGGACTGCGTGGTGCTGTCGTTCTCATAGATTACATTGCCCGCCGAATCCGTAACGACCACCTTGGTACCGGCTGCCTGGGTCTCCGAGAGATAATAGACAATGCTGTTCTGGGTCGTGCCGCTGTCGTTTAAGCTCTGGAACATACCGCTGTCACCGCTCACAAAGACCGTACCGCCGCTAATTACGCCCTTGCCGTCGTAATCAATCGGCGCGTTTCCGCCGTTGGAGGGACCATCCACAATCACCGTGCCGCCGCTGATGATGAGGTCGCCGTTGGAGTCGATGCCGTCGCCGCCCGCCTTGACGGTGAGTGCACCGCCGCTGATGCGTATCGCTGCGCCGTCGGTTATCTGCCCGGGCGCTTTGTCCGAACCGGAACCGTCCGAAGCATTGAGGCCGTCATCGCTTGCATTCACCGTGATGTCTCCGCCCTGAATGTCCACGACCAGACCCTCAAGCCCCTCCTCCGACTCAAGAATCGTGAGCTTACCCTCCAGAACGGTCAGTGTTCCGTCCGCATGGATACCGTCGTCTCCCGCCTTCAGATTGATGGTACCGCCCTGCACCGTGACATTGGTCTTACTGTGAATCGCATCCTCAGCAGTTCCTGTCACCTCTAGGGTGCCGTTCCCGGAAATCGTAAAATCCGACTTCGTATAGATGGCTGCCTTGTTCTCCTCCGCACTGCTCCGGAGATCTGTGACCGCATTCTCGCTGTTGTCTTTCAGCACGAGCGTAATTGAACTTCCGCTTTCAAAGAGCAGCGGTGCATTGGTCGAGTTGCTGATCTTGAATCCGTCAAAAATCAGGATAATCTCTGCACCTTCCTCGGCATCCACCAGGAGCTGTCCTTCCGCAAGCGTACCGCTTAGGAGATAGGTTCCCGCTTTTTGGATTGTCACCTTTCCGTTCTCTGCGACCGCACCGCCGCCTGTCACGACAATGTTGTCCCCGCTCGCCGCAATCTGTGTTGCGCCCTCGGCAGTTGCCACCCCTGTCTCCGCTGCGACCGGATTGCTTCTCTTGGTCGTTGCGTCTGCGTATCTCTTGTAAGCGCCCATGGTCAATGCCAGGGAGAGGGTCGTTGCCGCCAGTACAATATGTTTCTTTTTCATAAGATGCTCCTTTCTGCTTCTAAAGTAAGTCCGAAGCATTTGCTTCGCTTGCTTGTTTGTTGATGTGGACACTTTACCAAGCGAAGCTGAAAGGAAGCTGAAAGAAGTCGGCTTTTTCATGAAGTGAGTGTGAACAAAAAAGAGCCGCCCGCCGAAGCGGACAGCTCTTTCCGATATAAAATCCCGGTTAATTGTCGCCAAGCGGCGCAAAGCCGTAGGCATTGACCAAGGCATCTACCTTCCGTCCCTCACGGCAGAGCGGGCACTCCCGATAATCATAGGACGCATAATCAGGAATGTCCTTCTTTCCGAATACCGCGGAAATCGGAATATCATGGTAGGTTTCGAAGGCACTGAAGATGGCCGATACGCCTGCAAGGGTACCGCCGTAATACTGAATGCACTCGAGCACCTTATCGAGCGTGCGTCCCGTCGTGATACTGGACATCAGCACCATGATGCTCTTTCCCGCAATTTCCGGGAGCAAATTGTTGCGGAAGATGAGCTGAGAGTTCGAGTTGAATTCCGGATGCACGACATACATGGTCTTGTGCGCATTCGTGGAGAGGAAACCCTCCTTGGTCAACTCATCCGCGAGATAGGCGCCT
>CAUVLB010000227.1:0-2797 GCA_963552595.1 uncultured Stomatobaculum sp.
GGCAAGAGCAGCTTCATGCCCTCGGGCAGTTCGCGCGGCGCCACCTTTCGGAAAGCCTCCCAGTGGTTTCTCGTCATCACGATATCCGCGTCATCGTCCCAGGGGATGAAGCCGCCGTGGCGAATCGCACCGAGCAGGGTCCCGGAGTCCAGGGCATAGGAGATCCTGTACTTTTCACAGATTCGGTGAATCTCTTTCAAAATCCGCAAATTTGCTTCCTGCACTGCCTGCAGGCCGTAGACATTGTTCATGGGACGACACTACTCCTTCTTCTCGTAAAACACATTCAACTGTTTGCTCTCTAAGAGCCCGAGCGCCTTGCGTATGCGCGCGGCGTCGTGGTAGGAGAGCGTTTTGACAAGGGTCTCATCGCTCTCGGCGGCGTAGTTTCGCGCGACCTCTTGCATCGCGACAAAATTTTCCTTTCGATAGGGCGCCATGTGAATTTCATGGGCAGTAGTCAGCGCATTGCCGAGGCAAAAGAGCAGCAGCGCGCCGAGGGCAAGCCGTCTCGCACTCTTTTTTCCGCTCTCCCGCGCCGAGAGGAAGAGCAGCAGCAAAAGCCCGAGCATGCCGACCTGGTACTGAAGGGCATAGCGCGAACTCATGCCGTAGTTTTCCCGGAGGAAAATCCAGCGAGAGGCTGTGACCATCATATGATTCAAAAAGCCCGAGCCGATTAAGCAGAGCGGAAAGATGCTGCGCTCCTTCTCTATGAGCTTTGCCGCACTCCGAAATGCGAGCGCATAGAGCGAAAGTACCAGGAGCCCGAGCAGGGTAAATATAAAGTTCGGAAGATGACCGGCACTCTCCTGCCCGATCACCACCGAGGCAAAGGAACGCACAAAGAAGCGCGGCAGGAGGAGCGGCCTATTTTGTATGACAGCGAAAATCGACTCGCTTGTTGCCCCGTGTCTCTCTTCGACCGAGAGACTGCGGCTTATGAGGTAGAGTCCGAAGGGCAACAGCACTGCGAGTACGCGAGCCGCACTCTGTCGGAAGTCCCGCCGAAAACGAAGCACAATCACGAGCTCCGCGAGCACGGCGGTCAGCGCGTAAATTGCGCAGTAGGGGCCGGCAAAAAAGAGTATCGTGAGCGAGGGCAGCCAGAGCAGACGCCGCGCTGCCTTCCTGTCGCCGGTCTTTTGAAGCAGATCATCGAGACTCAGGTAGTGGCAGAAAAAGAGCGCAAAGGCCGCAAAGTGCACCCAACCGGAGCCGTTTGTCAGCATCTCCCACTTGTTCAGGGAAAAGACGAGCAGTATGAGGAGCGCGCTCACCCCGACCGGCAACCGCTTCCGCTCGCAGTAGCACCCCAGCAAATAGGCGTTCAGCGAGAGAAAAAAGGCGCCGAGCATCATGTCAAACATGGTGCTGTAGTGAAAGAAACGCACATTCACAATGCGTTCCAGGTAATTGACCGGAATCCGGGTCAGAATATCGCCGTGCAGATAGGGTGACAAACTGTATACATTCTCCAGGTAGCTGTTCACAAGGCGTATGTAATCCGTGTAGACCACATTGGCACTCGCACTCCGGAGATAGGCCGTCAAAAAGAGAAAGCCAAAGAGAGGCAAAAGCCGCACCGTCATTTTTCTTCCCATCGCTCATTCCTCGGTTTCAAGCTCAAAGTGCACGAGCATGGCAAGCGGCGTGTTTCCCCGCTGCTCTTTTGCGTTCTCCACGATAAAATTGGTCGAGAAGCTCAGGCGGTTCAAACTCCAGGGTTCCGCTTCGATGATAAACTCCGTCTCATTCTCCGTGAGCGGGAAGCTCTCTTCTCCCGCCTCCGTGCGAACGGTGACAGTCTCATCCCCCCGCAGGGTGCCGGGATAGCTCACATGGACGCGAATTTTATTTCCCTCCTGCGTCATGATGCGGAGCGCCGCGCGCCGATCCATCCACTCGTCTCGGTAGTAGCCGTACTCGACCGCACACTTCATATCGCGGGCTGCCTTGGTCACGTCCAGGAAAGCATCGTGGGCGGGATCCTCCATGAGAACCAGCATGTGCGGGTGGATGAGCCCGATCGAATAGAGCGAATCCACGCGGCGCACTGTGGTCCCCTGCCCGTTTCGCGCGGGATCGAAGGTCTTAAAAAAGGTGCGCTCCGTAAAGCCGTTCATCTCATAACTCTTTCCGACGATGATGATCTCTTTCCCGAGCACCTCTCTCCCGTAAGTGCCGTAGGTCACATCCGCGAGCGAATTGTAGCGCGCCTGATCCGGAAAGAGATAAATTTTCGGGATAAACTGCCGGTAGTACTGCTGCATCACAAGACTCAAAAAGGCGACCAGACCGAGCAGCGTAAGCGGCGCCGCATTGTCGAAGCGGTAGCGGTGTTTTGCTTCGGGATCCCGGTTTCTCGCTTGACAGGAAGCCTGCCGTATCCCGTAGAGATAGGCGAGCGTGAGGAGCTGAAACGCGTAGAGCACATAGACCCAGCGGAGTTCCACGCGTATCGTGACCGCCGAAGCCGCCGCACAGCCGATCCAGAAGCCCGCAAAAAAGATGAGGTCCCGGATGAGCTTCATGCCCTCGGCCCCCCGCTTCCGGTAGCGCCGCGACAAAAAGAGCTGATAGAGGCTGATCAGGAGGTAGCTGAGCATCGCGAGGTTCCAGAAGAGCACCATGACCTTGACGCGGAAGGAAGTATACTCCCAGGGACGTCCGCAGAGATGTTCCGGCCCCGCATTGACGCCAAGGGTGTAGAGCCCTTCGAGCCCGAAGTTCGTCATTGCGCTCTGCAGGGTAAAGGTATCCTTTAAGCTCGTACCGCCCGTGCCCTCGGGCGATA
>CAUVLB010000228.1:0-2783 GCA_963552595.1 uncultured Stomatobaculum sp.
CTTTGTCCACGCGCATGAATATGAGGATTTGGCCGGTGAAACGGCTGCGCAGGACGTGGCAATGCTACGCTTGCTACTTGCAGTTTTGCACTGCACCTTTTCTCGGGTGGATGAGAATGGCGAAGAGAACCTCCTGTTTGATTTGGAGGACGATGAGTTAGAGGATGAGGTGTTTCGGCGTTGGAAAGCGCTGTATGACGCGGGACATTTTCCGGAAGAGCCGATTCGAGACTACTTGGAACAGTGGCGGGAACGGTTCTGGTTGTTTCATGAGGAGAGGCCGTTTTGGCAGGCAACCAGCGCAGAAACGGGAACGGAATATGAAGTTTCTAAGTTAAACGGCGAGATTTCAGAGAGTAGCAACAAGCTGCGCTTATTTTCGACGCGGGCGGGCGAAGGTAAGAAAGTGCTTTCCAATGCGGAAGCGGCAAGATGGCTCTTATATCTCAATGGATTTGATGATACTTCAGCCAAGCCAAAGAAAAAGGGGCTGCCCTCGCCCGGAGCCGGATGGCTTGGGAAATTAGGTATCATCACAGCTGCCGGAAAAACGCTGTTTGAAACTTTGCTTTTAAATCTCACTTTTCTCAAAGATGGGAGCAAAGCGTGGCAGCAAGAGAATATTGCGGTTTGGGAGAAAGAAAAGGCGCCTTACAAAGAGAGAGAAGAGATACAATTGCCGGAAAATCAGGCAGAATTACTAACATTACAGTCGAGACGGCTTTTATTGCATCGAGCTAATGAATTCGCCGTAGATGGATTTACGCTGCTAGGTGGGGATTTCTTCCCGAAGGAAAGTGCTGCCACAGAGCAAATGACCCTTTGGGGAAGAACAGCAGATAAGAAAATTATTCAATATCAGCCTAGACGACACAGAGCCGGTATACAGATGTGGAGAGAATTTGCTTCGATTTTTTGCGCGGAGGAAGGAACCTATCTGCCGGGAATTGTCAGGTGGAATCAGGCGCTTTACAAGAAAGCCAAGATAGGGGAAAAGCGGCAGTGCAACTTCAGAATTGTTTCCGTGCAATACGGGGACAAGGACTTTTTTGTCAATGACGCGTTTGAAGATCGGCTTACATTTGCCGCCGGTTTGCTTACAGAGATGCGACAGAATTCCGGAGAAGCTTGGCTATCACGAATTAAAAGTGAGGTTGAAAGTTGCGATAAGCTTGCCGGTATTGTCGGAGGACTGGCAAAAGATTTAACCATCGCAGCGGGAAATGATACCGGTGGGAGCGCTTTTCCGGATGCAAGAGAAACTTGCTACGCTGCCCTGGATTTTCCTTTCCGTGCATGGCTAAATTCGATTGAACCGAGTAGTTTGGGTGAAGCGATGGAAGAAAAGATACTGGAATGGCAGCGGCAGGCGAAAGAGCGAGCATTGGTGCTTGGACGAGAGCTGACGCGCAATGCGGGTTTGGTAGCCATGGTGGGAAGAGAGCAGGGAGAAGTGTATTACTCGGCTCCGAAAGCATTTGAAAGCATGGTGCGAAAAATTAACAAGTTATATCCTGCTTTGCGAAGCGTGAACAAGAATTAAAGGAGGCGTGCATGGAAGAAAAACAGAGGGCACTTAGTAAGGCGAGTCGTATCTCCGGATTTGTAAAGTTCAAGCTATTGCAGTTACAACAGAATCCGAGAGATGCTGTGGTTCGTGCAAAGCTCGCGAAGATGCGGCGCGGTATCGGTGAACAGCCGGGAGCGGTGCCGGAGCTCTGGGATTTATTATTCGATGGATTGCCGGAGGAACTGGAAGGAAGAGGAAATGAACCCAGTCGAGCAGAGAAGGCGGTATATACGGCACTGACGCTTTACGCATTGCATCAGCAAGGAAAAGATGTTCACAGTGAGTTCATGTATCTGGAGAACAATTCTTTGGGACGCGCAGTCGGACAGTTGGCACGAAAATCGAATGGGAATGAAGAGGCAGTCATTCGGCGTTTCAATGTGGTTGTTACCTCGGCAGACTTGACGGAGTTCAGTTGGCATTTACGAAACATCATTCAGCTTTGCAAGCGCGAGAGCATTCCGTTGGACTATGCGGCATTAGCGAGAGATTTGTACGAGTATCAGGACTTGAATCGTCTTGACAATGTGCGGCTTAAATGGGGTCGTGATTTTTACAGGGAACTATCCTATCGCGAGAAGGATGAAGATGAGGCAGGAACCGAATCGAAAGAGTAAAGCGTCGGGATTTGCTGTAGGAAAGAGCAAAGTATAACTCAGGTGAGGTCATAAAGACCGGAAAGGATATAGATTATGGATAAGAATAGATTGTTTGTGGACCTGCATGTGATTCAGACGGTTCCGCCGAGCTGCATCAACCGCGATGATACTGGGAGTCCGAAGACCGCTATTTACGGTGGAACCACGCGAGCAAGGGTTTCCTCTCAGGCATGGAAGCATGCAATGCGCGAGTACTTCAAGGATGTGATGACGGAGGAGGAGCTCTCTAAGAGAAGCAAGAAAGTGGTTGGATTGCTGGCAGAGGAGATACAGAAGTTGAACTCCGGCCTGAACGGTGAGAAGCTGGCAATCGATGCTTTGACGAAAGCAGGACTCAAGGTCAAGATTGATGAGAAAAAGGGGAAAAAGGCGGAGTTAGACGCGTTGTTTTTCATCAGCAGTGCACAGATTCAGGCATTGGCACAGCTTGCAGCGGATGGTTGTGAGGAAAAAGAGTCTTTTAAGAAGGCACTGAAAGATATTCCCGGATTTGAAATTGCGCTGTTCGGACGCATGGTTGCTGCAGATCCTTCGCTGAATTATGACGCAGCTTC
>CAUVLB010000229.1:0-2776 GCA_963552595.1 uncultured Stomatobaculum sp.
CCGAGAGCATGGGTCTGTGATCCGGGCGCTGCTCCACCGCGCGGGACAGCTGGGAGAGCGCAACGACAGGTGCCTGAAGCTCGCGGGCCAAGGCCTTTAAGTTGCGGGAGATGTCGGAGATTTCCTGTTGGCGGTTCTCGCCCGACTTACCGCTGCCGCTCATGAGCTGCAAGTAGTCGATGATCACGAGATCCACACCGTGCTCCAGCTTCTGCTTTCTGCACTTACTCCGAAGCTCACCGATACCGATACCGGCCGTATCATCGATTACCAGATTCTTACTCTCGGCAATGCGCGCCGCCGCCTCAATGATGTTGCTGAAATCACTGCTCGAGAGATCGCCGTTCCGCATTTTCTGCGCGTCGACGCTGGATTCCATCGAGAGTATACGGTTGACCAGCTGCTCCTTGCTCATCTCGAGCGAGAATATCATGCAGGAGAGTCCGTTTCGCACCGCCGCATGCTCCACAATGTTCAGCACAAAGGCGGTCTTACCCATGGAGGGACGCGCCGCAATGAGCACGAGGTCTGAGGGCTGGAGTCCGCTGAGCTTCCGGTCGAGGTCGATAAAGCCGGTCGGGATGCCCGTCACCTCCGCGCCATTCTGATGCGCCGCCTGAATCTTCTTTAGGACATTCAGGGTGATCTCTTCGATCGGCGTAAACTCGGCCGCGGTGCGCTGCTGCAGGATGCGGAACATCTTGTCCTCGGTTTCCTGCAAAAGATCCTCAATTTCCCGGCTGTCCGCATAGCAGGTGTTTGCTATTTCCTCGCTCGCCTGAATCAGCTTACGCTTGACCGCTTTGGCACGAACAATCTTCGCATATTCCCGGATATTCGCGGCAGTCGCCTCACTCTGCGCAATCTCGCGCAAAAAGTCTAGGCTCTGCACATCCGGCGGCACTTCCTTGGTCTTCAATTTTTCCTGCACCGTCAGAATGTCGACGGGCTTGCCCTCGTTGAAGAGCTCCGCCATACAGGCAAAGACCGTGCCGTAGGGACGGGAATAAAAATCCGCCGCGCTGCAGTGCTCCAGCGCGACGGCAAGACTTCCCTGGTCCACGAAAACCGCACCGAGGATGGAGCGCTCTCCCTCCTCGCTGTGCGGCATCACGCGCTTTAGGACATTTTGGACATCATCGGTCATTGTTCTTCCGCCACAGTGACCTTGAGCTTCGCCTGTACCTCGCGGTGCAGCTTGACCACGGTCTCATAGCTTCCGAAGTTCTTAATCGGCTCCGCGAGCGCAATCTTCTTCTTGTCGAGCTCCAGGCCGAGCTGGGCCTTCACCGCCTCCGCAAGCTCTTTGGTCGAGACAGAACCGTAGGTCTTTCCGTTCTCGCCGCCCTTAATGTACACAGTCACCGCGCCCGCCTCAATCTTTGCCGCAAGTTCCTTTGCCTCCGCAAGCTGCTCTGCGGCAATTTTCGCCTCATTTGCCTTCTTTAATTTCAGACTGTTCAGATTTTCCGCGGTCGCCGCTGCGCCAAGCTTCTTCGGCAGCAGAAAGTTTCTTGCATAGCCCTCCGAGACTTCCACCAAATCGCCGGCCTTGCCGAGCGACTTCACATCCTCAAGTAAAACAATCTTCATTAGATTTCTCCTTTCAAAAGCATCTCATCGATGATCTCTATCACACGGTTCATCGCTTCTTCCCGGGTAATATCGGCGAGCTGCGCACCGGCTATGGTTCTGTGGCCGCCGCCGCCGAGCTTCTCCATCATGACCTGAACATTGACCTCGTCAATGGCGCGCGCCGAGAGGAACACCTTCCCGCGGAAGGTGGTCGCGACCACGCTCGCCTTCACACCGATCACGTCTAAGAGGTCGTTTGCCGCCTGCGCGCCGACCACAGTCGGGCTTTCCAAGCCCTCCGAATCGCAGAAACTGAGCGCAAAGTTTTCGCGGTAGATTTCCGCGTTGTGAATGGCCTCGCTCTTCGCGCGGTAATCTTCGAGCTTCTCGCGGAACAGCTTGCGGACCCGCGTCACATCGGCGCCGTTTCGCCGAAGGAAGGCCGCAGCCTCAAAGGTGCGAACACCGGTCTGGTTCTGGAAATTATGGGTATCGATCACGATGCCGGCATACATGGCATCGGCCTCGACCGCCCGTATCTTGACCTCATCCGATATATACTGCACGACCTCCGCGACCATCTCGCAGGCGCTGGAAGCGAAGGTCTCGACATAGGAGAGCTGGGCGTTCCGAATGGAATCCTGGCTCTGTCTGTGATGGTCTAGCACCACGATGGTCTTCGCGGCATCCAAAAGCCTCGGTCCCTCGACCATGGAGGGGCGGTTCGTGTCCACGACGACGAGGACTGTACCTTCGTCTAGGAGCTGCAAGGCCTTTTCCTCGGGAATGAACATATCGTCCGGATAGTCGCCGTTTTGGAAGCGCGCCAGCATGGGGCGTATCGCATTGTTGACCGCGGAAGAGACAATGTGCGCCTCTTTTCCCATGGTCGTCGCAATGCGCCAAATACCGACCGCCGCGCCGAGCGAGTCTATGTCCATGAGCTTGTGACCCATGATTAAGAGCCTATCCTTATTCTCGATGAGCTCGCGGAAGGCATGCGCCTTGACGCGCGCCTTGACGCGCGTGGTCTTCTCTTTCGAGTTCGTCTTGCCGCCGAAGTAGTGGATGTTCTCGCCGTCCTTCACCACGGCCTGATCGCCGCCGCGTCCCAGCGCCATGTCTATGGCCTGGCGCGCAAAGTCGTAGCACTGCGCGTAGCTGCTGCCGCCGTCGCCGATACCGATGGACAGGGTGATGC
>CAUVLB010000230.1:0-2760 GCA_963552595.1 uncultured Stomatobaculum sp.
GCTCATTGATAAGCTGGCGGATCGCATCGGAAACATGGATGCTGTGCGCGCTTACCGCGAGGAGGCTTCCCACAAGACCGAGTTTGAGCGCACCCAGCTCGTCAAGGATAAGACGGGCGTTCGCATCGAGGGCCTCACTGCGCTGAACCCGGTGAGCGGAAAAGAAATCCCGATCTTTATCTCGGACTATGTCATGATGGGCTACGGAACCGGCGCCATCATGGCGGTGCCGGCGCACGACCAGCGCGACTACGAGTTCGCAAAGCGCTTCGGCATCGAGATAATCCCCGTCATTGAGGGCGGAGATCTCGAGAAGGAGGCATACAGCGGCGACGGCGTCATGATTAACTCGGAGTTCCTGAACGGCCTCACCAACAAGAAGGATTCGATTGCGCGCATGCTTGAGTTCCTCCGGGAGAAGGGAATAGGACATGCGGGTGTTCAGTTCAAGATGAAGGACTGGGCGTTTAACCGGCAGCGCTACTGGGGTGAGCCGATTCCGCTGATTCACTGCCCGAACTGCGGCGTGGTCGCGGTTCCCTACGAGGAGCTTCCGCTTCGCCTGCCCGATATGGATAACTTTAAGCCCGGCGAGGACGGACAGTCGCCGCTCGCGAAAGTGGATTCCTTTGTAAACTGCACTTGCCCGCACTGCGGCGGCGCGGCGAAGCGCGAGACCGACACCATGCCGCAGTGGGCGGGTTCTTCCTGGTACTTCCTTCGCTACTGCGACCCGCACAACAGTAAGAAGTTTGCGGACAGAGAGAAGATAAACTACTGGATGCCGGTGGATTGGTATAACGGCGGTATGGAGCACGTGACCCGCCATTTGATCTACTCCCGCTTCTGGCACCACTTCCTCTACGACCTCGGCGAGGTCAATACGCCGGAGCCCTACAAGAAGCGCTCTGCACAGGGACTTATCCTCGGACCGGACGGCGAGAAGATGAGTAAGTCGAAGGGCAATGTCGTGGATCCGCTTGACATCGTTTCTCAGTACGGTGCGGATACCCTGCGTGTCTACGTGCTCTTCATGGGCGATTATGCTTCCGCGGCACCGTGGAACGACAGTTCGGTGAAGGGCTGCCGCCGTTTCCTGGAGCGCGTGTTCGCCCTGCAGGATATTGTGGTGCCGGAGACGGTCAAGGGTCTTGAGGCGCCGCTTCACAAGACCATTAAGAAGGTCTCCTCCGACATTGAAGAGCAGAAGTTCAATACGGCGATCGCTACCCTCATGACCTTCATGAATGAAGTCGGAAGAGAGAAGCAGATCGGAAGAGAGCAGTTGCTTAGCTTCCTGAAGCTCCTGAATCCCTTTGCGCCGCACATCGCGGAGGAGATTTATCAGGCACAGGGCGGCGAGGGCTCTTTGCAGCTGGCCTCCTGGCCGGAGTACGATGAGGCGAAGACCGTCGATGACAGCATTGAAATCGGTGTACAGGTGAACGGTAAGCTCCGAGCGACCGTGACCATTCCGACGAACTGCGAGAAAGAAGAAGCCCTCGCCCTCGCAAAGGCGGATGAGAAGGTGCAGGCAGCACTTGACGGCAAGAACCTGGTCAAGGAAATCTATGTGCCGAACAAGATTGTGAACCTGGTTGTAAAGTGAGAGTCGATTTCATTGAAACGGAAGAAAGCCCCGGGCTTGCCGATGTTAGGCAAGCCCGGGGCTTTTCCTGCGTTACAGACGCAAGGTGCAGAGTGTTCAAGGCGTCTTTGGCCGGTGCAGGTATCTGTGTAAATCCGGGGACTTAAATTACGCAGAGAGATTTCCGCCTTTCTTTCAAATTTTTTGTTGACAAGAGCGGGGCAGTCCAGTATACTGTCAAAGCATTGAGGAAACAGTTCGAGGCGTGGCTCAGTTTGGTAGAGCGCAGCGTTCGGGACGCTGAGGCCGCAAGTTCGAATCTTGTCGCCTCGACTTGCTCTTTTATGAGCAAACGCAACACAGTAAGGCCGATTGGTCAAGCGGTCAAGACGGAGCCCTCTCACGGCTCAAACCCGGGTTCGATTCCCGGATCGGTCAGTTTGCTTTCGTAGCGCAGTTGGTAGCGCAACGCATTCGTAATGCGTGGGTCGCCGGTTCGAGTCCGGCCGAAAGCTCGATTAAGCTCAGGCGCAAGCCTGAGCTTTTTTGATGCCTTATTCTGCGCGATTCCCGCAAGCTTTTTCGCAAGATAGGTTCTTCTCTTCCATAGAAGCTTTTGCTATACTGAATCCAAAGTCTGCTTTGGGCTTTGGGGATAGGAGGAGACAAGATAAATGGATAATCAGGAGCTGAAACGATATGCGATCAAGCTGCGGAGAGGCATACTCCGCTCCACGCACGCGGCTGCGTCCGGGCACCCGGGCGGCTCTCTCTCTGCGGCGGAGCTTTTTACGCTGCTCTACTGTGAGGAGTTACACGTTGATCCGAAGAACCCGGACGACCCGAAGAGAGACCGCTTTGTGCTCTCCAAGGGACACTGCGCACCCGGACTCTATGCGGCGCTCGCAGTGCGCGGCTTTTTCCCGGAGGAGGATCTGCTGACCCTCCGTCACATCGGCTCCTATTTACAGGGGCATCCGGATATGAAGCACATTCCGGGTGTCGATATGTCGAGCGGTTCTCTGGGACAGGGTATTTCCGCGGCAGTCGGCATGGCACTCGCGGCACAGATTTACGGGGAGTCCTACCGCACCTACGCGCTGCTCGGAGACGGCGAGATCGAAGAGGGAGAGGTCTGGGAGGCGGCTATGCTCGCAGGCTTCCGGAAGCTC
>CAUVLB010000231.1:0-2750 GCA_963552595.1 uncultured Stomatobaculum sp.
GGCGAGAAGGGCTTCGTAATGTAATCGTCCGCGCCGAGCCCGAGTCCCTGCACCTTGTCGATATCATCCCGCTTCGCACTCACAATCAATATCGGTGTGTTGTAGCGCTCCCTCACCTCGCGACAAATTTCAAAGCCGCTCTCACCGGGCAGCATGAGATCCAGAATGATTAAATCGTAAGTGCCGCTCAGCGCCTCCTGCATGCCGTCGCGCCCGTGGAGACATATTTTTGTCTCAAAGCCGCTCGCCTGCAGGTAATCCCGCTCGAGCTCCGCAATGCTCTCATCGTCCTCGACAATCAGTATTTGTTTCAATTCCATTCCTCCATGTGCTTCCTGAGCGAGAAGAGTATGGTCATCCCCTTCCCGGGTTCCGAGCGCGCCCAGACCCTGCCGCCGTGGTCCTCAATAATCTTCTTCACAATCGAGAGTCCTATGCCGCTGCCGCCCTTAAAACTCCGCGCCTCATCCGCGCGGAAAAAGCGCTCAAAGACGTAGGGGAGCTGGCGCGGCGCAATGCCGGGGCCGTTGTCGGAGAGCTCCACACGGACAAAGTCGCCGTCGTCGGCCACCCGCATCCGTATCTCCCCAATCGGTTTATCGCAGTACTTGATGGAATTACTGATGATGTTATTGATGACGCGGCGCATCTGCTCGGCATCGGCGACAAGCTTAACCTCCTCCCCGAGCGTTTCCGTGAAGATAAAGCGAAAGCTGCGTGCCTCCGTCTCAAGCCGCAGATCCTCCGCACAATCCCGGAAAAACTGTGCCGCCGGCACAATCGCAAAGTGATAAGGGATGCGATTCGCGTCGATTTTGGTATAGAAGGTGAGTTCGTCGATCAGATGATCCATCTCGTTCGCCTTGTTATAGATGGTGCGGATGTAGCGGTCCATCTGCTCCGGACTGCTGGCCACCCCGTCCTGAATGCCCTCCACATAGCCCTTGATTGCGGTAATCGGGGTCTTCAGATCGTGGGTGATGTTGCTTAGAAACTCCTTGGCGTCGCTGTCCGCCTTTTCCTTCTCCTCCCGGTTCTCCTTGAGGCGCAGTCGCATCTCCTCAAAGTCATCCATGAGGCCGCGCATCTCGCTCGACACATCCTCTGTGTCAAGCGGCGCATTGAAGTTTCCGTTTTTTATCTCCCGCATCGCCTGTTCGAGCCGCTCCAGCGGCAGTATCACCGCACCGTAAACCCAGAACGCCATCGAAAAGGCCACTATAACAAGAACAGCAATTCCCGAAATGAGCACTTGCGTGGTCAGATAGGAATCGCTGTTCTTCCAAATCCCCAGGATGAAAAGAGCCATGGGGATGATGATAATCATCAGGACCGAACCGAATAATCTGATTCTGGTCTGTTTCACAGACAGTCCCTCCGAGCAATGATCGATTGTAATTTAGCCGAGATAGCTCTTCAACTTCTCCGCGCGGTCCGTCTTCTCCCACGGAAGCGCGAGATCCTCTCTGCCGAAATGACCGTATGCCGCCGTCTGCCGATAGATGGGACGCTTCAGGTCGAGCATGCGGATGATGCCTGCCGGGCGAAGATCGAACTCCTTGCGCACAATATCGCAGAGCTCTTCATCCGAGAGCTTGCCCGTGCCGAAGGAATTGACAGAGACTGAGGTCGGCGTCGCGACACCGATCGCGTAGGAGAGCTGAATCTCCACATTGTCCGCGAGTCCCGCCGCAACAAGGTTCTTCGCGACATAGCGTGCCGCATAGGAAGCGGAGCGATCCACCTTGGACGGATCCTTGCCGGAGAAGGCGCCGCCGCCGTGGCGCGCATAGCCGCCGTAGGTATCGACAATGATTTTTCTGCCGGTCAGACCCGCATCTCCGTTCGGTCCGCCGATTACAAAGCGGCCGGTCGGATTGATATAAAAACGTGTGTGCTCATCCACCAGTTCCTTCGGCAGCACTTCATCAAACACATACTTCTTCACATCCGCGTGAATCTTCTCCTGACTCACCTCGGGATCGTGCTGGGTCGAAAGAACGACCGCGTCCAGACGAGCCGGCTTGCCGTTCTCATCGTACTCGACCGTGACCTGGCTCTTGCCGTCCGGGCGAAGATAAGAAAGCGTCTTGTCCTTTCTTAACTCGGTCAGCTTGCGGCAGAGCTTGTGCGCAAGGCTGATCGGATAGGGCATGAGCTCCGGCGTCTCGCGGCAGGCATAGCCGAACATGAGGCCCTGGTCTCCTGCACCTTGGTTCAGCTCCGCGTCCTTCTGTCCCTCTCTCGCCTCGAGCGCGTGGTTCACGCCCTGCGCAATATCCGGAGACTGCTCGTGCAACGCGGTGAGCACCGCGCAAGTATCGCAGTCAAAGCCGTACTTGCCTCTCGTATAGCCGATTTCCCGCACGGTGTCACGCACCAACTGCTGGTAATCGACACGCGCCGTCGTGGAAATTTCACCCATCAGTACCACCAGACCGGTCGTTGTGGATGTTTCACACGCGACACGGCTCTCCGGATCCGCAGCGAGCAGCGCATCCAGAACCGCGTCCGAAATCTGGTCGCAGATTTTATCCGGATGTCCCTCGGTAACAGACTCCGAAGTGAATAATCTTCTCTCCATTTTCTTTTCTCCTCTAAAAGCGTTTGCTTTTTCTCAGCCGGCGACCATCATGAACTTTCGAAGGTCGCGCTCGTTGTTCGCCAGTTCAATGACGGCGCCGAGGGCGCGAAGCTTCTCTTCGAAATGCTCATAGCCGCGCTGAATAAAGTGTATGTCGGAAATCGTC
>CAUVLB010000232.1:0-2722 GCA_963552595.1 uncultured Stomatobaculum sp.
CCCGAGCCGCCAGTTTCCCTGCAAGCACGGGATTGCCCTCCTGTTTGAAATTGCCGCGGGCAAGGACTTTGCAGAGACAGAAATCCCCGAGGATATCGTAAAGAAGCAGGAAAAGCTCAAAAAGCGGGATGATAAAAAGAACGAAGAAAAGACCGAGCTCGCCGAGGGAAAGCCACAGGCAAAGAAAAAGAGCGCAAGCGGACAGACTGCCTTCCGAAAGAAGACGGAAAAACAGCTTGAGGGCCTTCTTCTCCTCGACGAAGCGTTAAACAGGCGCATGAAGCTCGGCTTACTCTCGGGTCTTACGAGTACGAAGGAAGAGGATGCGCTCCTCGTAAAGCGACTCGGCGACAACTATCTCTCCGGGCCGCAGCAGCTCTTTCGCCGCTTCAGCCTTGCGCTCGGTGCGGCGGCGCATATGCGGGAGCAGGGCGAAAAGGAACGCTACTTAAGAGAGGCGGTGCGGGAGCTCGAAAAGCTTCGCACCCTGGTGCGCCGCGGCAGCGCCTATCTCGCGGAGAGACTGGAGGCGAAGGCGGGGGAGCCGGATGCGAATCCGCTCTACGATGCCCTCGGCGGCGTGCGGAAGAAGGAGGAATTGGAGGCGCTCGGGTTAATGCTCTCCGAGACAGCACTGATTCAGCTTGCCTTCGAAGTGCGCTACGACGAGGCGAAGCGGGAGTTTCTGGATCTGGGACATTGGATTTCGCTTGCGGACGGAACACTTTACCGCGAGATGAACTATAGACCCGTCAGCGCAAAAAACTACATTGCGGAGAAGGACAGCTCCGATCGGAGACTTCGCGCGGAGCGCTTCCCTTATTACCCGGCCTTCCCGGGCGAGGCAGCGCGCATTCGCCTCGAGGATGCGACGGCAGAGCAGCCGGAGCCTTCGGATTTTGAGCGCATTATCGGCTTTGCGGCTCCCATCGCGCAGGCAGAAAAGCAGGCAATCAAGGCGCTTCAGTCGGTGCTTGCGGAGGACAAAGCGCCGGCGCTTTTGCAGCTTTCGGATGTAGCGGTAAAAGAGGACGCAGTCTATCTGAGAGATGCGGCGGGAAGCCAGCTTCGCATCACGGATGCAAACGGCAGTGAGGCGGCGCTTCGTCTGCTCTCGCAATTTGATACCGGGAAGAGCGCAGTCTTCGGGCTTTTCTTTTCGGATGAAGTGCGGCGGGAGCTCTGCTTTTTGCCGCAGAGTCTGGTGACCGGGCGGGGCATTATCCGCCTAATGCTTTGAGCGGGGAGGGAAACACATGAATGCGGAAATATTGACTTCGATGAGAGAGAGTCTTTTTCAGTGTGCCCTCACGGGGAGCGAGCGCATTGCGGAGGATCCCCGCTTTTCGCGCGCCCTCGCGGAACTCGGGAATCACAGAAGCGAGGCGAAGGTCTTAGAAGAACTCGCGCGCCGCGGAGAGCAGCTTCTTTTGCCCGCGGAGGGGGAAAAAGGCGCACAGATTCTGGATCTGCTTGCGCTGCTCGATGCCGTGCTGCTCACGCAGAGTAAGGCTGCGGGGAGTCGCGACGAGCTTCCCGCAGCGGAGGCGCTGCAAAAGGCGGCAATCCCGGAGCTCTATTATCGGCAGGAGAGCTACCGCAGTCTTGAGGGACTGCGCCTTGCCCTGACCGAGAGCGGCAAGGGGCGCATGGAAGTGCTGAAGGCCGCAAGAGAGAGTAAGCGCCCCTATCTCGAGGATCTGAGACTCCAAGAGCTCTTTCTCCGTGCGCTCAGCGATCGCTATACGGAATTTGCGGACGAGGTGGAGAACTGGATTTTAGAGGAGAGGCCCAAGGCCTTTTTGCCCCTCCTGGAACGTGCCTTCTCGCCGGAGCAGAAGGAAAGGGTGCAGTTGCGCTACTTTTCGCTGATTGACGCGATTTCCGGCGGCGGAACAAAGGAATACTACTTAGACATCATAGCCCGTGCGCAGGGGGAGTTAAAGGATGCCGCGATTGCGGCGCTCGGCGAAAATCCCGCGAACTACGAGAGTCTGCTTGAACTTGAAAAGACAGAGAAAAACAAGGCCCATGCAGCTGTCATCGGCGCATTGGTAAAATATCCGCAGGCGGAAGAGCTGGTGAAGCAGGCTTTTTTAAAGAAGCCGGATCGCTATATCGACGCGGTCTCGTACAGCAGACTCCCCTATGTCGCGGATTTAATCGCGGGAGAGATGGAAAAACGCTATCTTGCGTGTGAGAAGAACGGCAGAGACAGAAAGGATACGGATAAGATTGCGGAGCTCTGGACTGCGGCCATCGACATGGAGAGCCCGGCTCTGCTCGCGCAGTTACAGCGCTCCGGCACCCTTGCGGAGAGCCAGAGAGATTACTACTTGCTCACGGCGATGTTACGCGTGCCCTTCAGCGCGGAATTGCGCGAGAGCTTGAAAACCCTGATACCGACGCTCCCAATGCGGAACAAGAGAAACAGGTTCTCGTTTTTACTCGCGCTCGAAGAGCTGACGCCGGAAGAGAGCTTTCGGCGCTTTTCACCGCCCTTTGAGGAGCGTCTGCTTGACAAGGTGCTCTCTTCTCCCGATGCCGCAAAGGAGAGACGCGAGGACTGCGAAGGCATCTTTGAAGCGGTGCAGAGCTTTTCGAAGCGCCCGGAGTACGGCTGGGAACATCTCGATCCGCGCTGGTATCCCCTGCTCTTAACGTACAAGCACTACAACGAGAATGAATCGGGTCTCCGCGCCCTGTACCGAGAGGATATTCC
>CAUVLB010000233.1:0-2720 GCA_963552595.1 uncultured Stomatobaculum sp.
CCGAAAAGTCAATTATGCGCAAGTCATTATGAAGATTATTTTAATTTTCTTAGAAAAGTACTAATTATTGCTTCATTCTCTTTGTGTTTGTTGTGACAAGCCGAAGCACTTTCTTTTCTCCGATTGTAAAATGTATGCATCGCTGTCGCAATGCAAGGCCCAACGCAAGAAAGACAGAAGGAAAAGAAAAGCAGAAAAAATCTTGTATCAGAAAAAGAGCTGTGCCTTTGCACAGCTCTTTAAAACGCAGCGTATGGCTTTTCAGAAGCACCTTTCTTATGCCAGCTCCTCAGCGAGTGCCTCGGCTGCCTTGGCAAGCGCTGCCTGCACGCCCGCGGGATTCTTTCCGCCCGCCTGTGCAATGTTCGGTCTGCCGCCGCCGCCGCCACCGATCATGGGCGCAATGGCTTTGATGAGCTTACCGGCATTTGCACCTCTCTGCTCTGCCTCCTTGCCGACCATGACGAGAAGATTTACCTGCGCTTCATCCGCACTCGCGAGCACGGCAACACCGCCCTCGGTCTTCTGAAGCAGGCTGTCGCCGAGGTTGCGGAGCTCGTTCATCTCAATCTTTGCGAGAGCCGTGGTGAGGAGCTTAATGCCCTTCACTTCCTGCATGTCCTCGCCCGCACTTGCCGCCGCATTGCGCGCAAGCTCGGCGCGGAGCTTTTCGTTCTCCTTCTCGCTCTCTCTGAGCTCATGCTGGAGCTGCGCGACGCGCTGCGGCAGTTCCGCGCGGTTGGTCTTTAAGAGAGCTGCGAGCTCCTCAAGCTCCCGCACCGCAGCCTCGTAGTAAGCGGTCAGGGCATCGCCGGTCAATGCCTCGATGCGGCGCACGCCCGCCGAAATACCGGTCTCGGATACCAACTTCATGGCGCCTATGTTCTCTGTGTTCTTCACATGGGTACCGCCGCAGAGCTCGGTCGAGAAATCACCCATGCGCACCACACGGACCTCATCGCCGTACTTTTCGCCAAACAGTGCCTTTGCGCCCGCCTTCTTGGCGTCCTCAATGCCCATAACCTTGGTCTCAACCGCGTGTCCCGCCTTAATCTCACGGTTCACGAGTTCTTCGACCTTCTTGATTTCCTCGGGCGTGAGCGCCGCAAAATGCGTGAAGTCGAAGCGCAGTCTGTCTGCGCTCACAAAGCTGCCTGCCTGATTCACATGGTTGCCGAGCACTTCGCGCAGCGCCTCGTGGAGCAGGTGGGTACCGGAGTGGTTTTTCGCCGTGTTTTCGCGGTTGGAAACATCGACCTTGAGCGTCACAGTCTCACCGACACGGAACATACCCGAGAGCACCTTGCCCGTATGGCCTACCTTGCCGCCCTTTAAGTTGATGGTCTCGCGCACTTCAAAGCGGTTATCGCCCGCCGTAATCACACCGATATCGCCCTGCTGACCGCCCATGGTTGCATAGAAGGGGGTCTTGTCGGTGACCAGCGTGCCCTCATCTCCCTCGGCAAGCGCCTCGGTGAGAGAAGTCGCGTCCTCACCGTTTTCCTCGGGAAGAATGCGGACCATGGCCGTAATCCGACCCTCGTCCGTCAGCTTGTCATAACCGGTGAACTCGGTCGTGAGCGCCGCATCAATCTGCTGATACGCGGTCTGTGCCTCGCCCATGTAGTTCGTGGTCTTTCTCGCCTTGCGCGCAGTTTCACGCTGCACCTGCATGGCCTCTTGGAAGCCGGCCTCATCGACCGTGAAATTGCGCTCTGCGAGAATCTCTCGCGTCAAATCGAGCGGGAATCCGTAGGTGTCGTAGAGCTTGAAGGCATCCTCACCGGAAAGTTCGGTCTTGCCGCTCGTTCCGAGGCTCTCCGCGAGCTCTGCGAGTATGGAAAGCCCCTGGTCAATCGTGCGATTGAACTTCGCCTCCTCCTCGGTGAGCACTTTAAGTATCATCTCTCGCTTCTCCGCAAGCTCCGGATAGCCGTCCTTCGAGGACGCAATCACGGTCTCCGCGAGCGTTCCGAGGAAAGCACCCTCAATGCCGAGCAGTCTGCCGTGGCGCGCCGCGCGGCGAAGGAGTCTGCGGAGCACATAGCCTCTGCCCTCGTTGCTCGGCATAATGCCGTCGGAAATCATAAAAGTGCAGGAGCGCACGTGGTCGGTGATCACGCGGAGCGAAATATCCTTCTTCTCATCCTCGTGGTAGCCGGTCGCAGCGAGCTTAGCCGCCGCGTCGAGGAGGGCGCGAATGGTATCCACCTCAAAGATGGACTCGACATCCTGCACAACGACCGCAAGGCGCTCAAGACCCATGCCGGTATCGATGTTCTTCTGCTCAAGCTCCGAATAGTGCCCGTGTCCGTCGTTGTCAAACTGCGTGAAGACATTGTTCCATACTTCCATGAAGCGATCGCCCTCGCCGCCCATCACATCCTCGGGGCCGGTGCCGTACGCTTCGCCGCGGTCATAGTAAATCTCGGAGCAGGGGCCGCAGGGGCCGGAGCCGTGCTCCCAGAAGTTATCCGCCTTGCCGAAGCGGTAAATGCGCTCCGGTGCAACGCCGATTTCATCCCGCCAGATGTTAAAGGCCTCGTCATCCTCCTCATAGACAGAGGGATAGAGGCGATCCGGCTCAAGTCCCACAACTTCGGTCAGAAACTCCCAGCTCCAGCGGATGGCTTCGTGCTTAAAGTAGTCGCCGAAAGAGAAATTTCCGAGCATCTCAAAAAAGGTGCCGTGGCGCGCGGTCTTACCGACATTGTCGATAT
>CAUVLB010000234.1:0-2714 GCA_963552595.1 uncultured Stomatobaculum sp.
GTCACACATACTGATGCAAAAGGAGGTTAGACATGAAACGCTCACACCCCGGTTTTTTCGAAGCGGAAGACGGTTTTTCTACCATCGAGCTGATTCTGATCCTCGTGGTACTCGTGACCCTCGTGGTCCTCTTCAAGGGCCAGGTGATTGCTCTCTTAAACCGTGCCTTCAGCGAAATCAATAACCAGGCCGGTCAGGTCTACTGATGCGGCTCCGCGGCTCGGTCACCCTGTTTCTTGCGCTGATTTTGACTTCCTGCTGCGCCCTCATTGCTGCGCTGCTGGAGAGCGCGCGTACGGCCGGAGTCCGCTGCTATGCCGCACTCTCCCTGGATGCCGCCACCGATTCTCTTCTTTCCCGCTATGATACCTCCCTCTGGGAACAGTACCGCATCCTCGCCTACCGCTATCCGGGAGACGAGCGCTGTGCTGCCCTGCTCTCGGAAACCGTAAACACATATCGGGAAAATGCGGGGCGCTACGCCTTTTTTGACGCGGAGATACGGCTCCCGGAAAAGACCTTCCTCGGAGACGGCGGCGGGGTCTGGCTCGAAGAGGAACTGCTCGCCTACATGAAAGAGAAGCCCGAGACAGTCTTTCCCTTAAAGCCTGAACTGCTGACACTTCACACAGAGGAACTGCGGCGCGCCGAGCAGAGCGCTCCCGCCGTGCTTCTGCTCTCCTGTCTCTTGGCCGAGGCAGCCGAATGCGAGGCCGCTTATTATCAAACGGAACTGGCCCTAAGCCTTGCCGCAGCCGAAAAAGAGGCCGCAGTCTCGGCTCTGTCGAGCGGCGACTTGGCAGACTTCGGCGCACATAGCGCTGCCCTTCAGGCAGCACTCGAAACAGGCGGGCTTTCGGCAGAACGCTGTCTGGAGTCAGGACTTCGCTTTGAGAACACCGAGCGGGACTTGCAAGGAACTGCGTCCGCGAGCGAACTCTCCCGGATTACGGCGCTGCTCTCGGAAAGCGGCGAAAGCTACCGCGCCGAAAGACCTTCGCTCACGGCAATCACAGCTGCCGTGCCCTCTCTCAATACGGCGCTCTCCTCCTTTGATTCGGAGGCCGCCGAGCTCGCCGATCGCATTGCGGAGGCCGAAGCTGCGGATGACGATGAGGACGGCGAAGGCATCGATGCTCAGTCCCTCTGGCAGGAACTTGCCGCGCAATTTGAGGCGGAACTTATTCTCCCGACCCTCTCCGCCCCCTCGGGTCTCGTAGGGGATGCAGAAGTCCTTGCTCTTGCAGAACTCCTGCGCCTATCGCCCGAGAGCCGCGAGGCACTCTGTCTCCCGGCAGCCAAAACGCTCCCCGCGGGACAGCTCGCGCTTGCCCCTCAGCTTTCCGCGACACTCCCGGAACTTGAGCCGGGAACCCTGCGCAGTGAGCAAGAGCTCTGCGCCCTCGCCGCCTACGCGTCGGCCTTTTTCCCCTGCTTTCTCTCTGCGGAAACAGCGCCGCCGCGCTCGGGTCTCTCGTTACAACTCGAATATTTGGTCAGCGGCTTTCGCACGGATCGAGAAAACTTCTCCGCGCTTTGTACGCGCCTCTTTTCCGACCAGGAGTGCTTGCGCCTACTGACCCTCTTAAATGACAGCGCTTCCTTGCAGGCAGCCGCTGCGGCTGCGGACAGTCTCTGTACCGCTGACGCGAGCCCTCGTCTCCGCGCCCTGCTCTGTGTTTTCATTCTTTTTGCAATGGCAGCGCTCGACAGTCTCACAGACCTCTCCCTGCTCCTTTCCGGCCAAAAAGCGCCTCTCTTCACCGCGGCGCCGCATCCCCGCGTGAGCGCAGCAGAAGCCATGCAGGAAGGAACTTCTCTGCTCACGGTAGCGCGCGGCGAAGAAAGCGCCGAGGGGCTCGACTACCGGAGTGCTCTTCTCCTCTATTATTTGCTTACCGGACGCTCTCTGCGGAATTATCGCATGATGGACCTCATCGAGGCTTCGCTCTCCACAGCGGACAGCGCCTTTCGCCTGGATCAATGTCTCTTTGCGCTCCGCGCGGAACTGCGCTGCAATGCCTCCCACTTCTTTACGGCGCTTCTTTCATTCGCTCGCCCTGAGTCAGCGGAGAGTCGCTTTCAAATCTCGGTGCAGAGTTTTCGTGCCTATTGATTCCCCGCATCCCCTTTCTTCATTTGTTTTGAAGCCTTACATCCTTTCCCGAAATCTCGCTGCGGCGCGGCGTTTCGACCTTGCGTTTCTGCGCAAAGAGGAGACGGTCATGAAAATCACTGTCAAACAAAAGCGGAAAACAGCTCTCCAGGCACATTCCCGACGGACCGACACTCCCCTTTCCCGCAGGAGCGCAGCGCCGAGGCGCCGCTCCCGCCTTAAGGCCTCCCTCACTGTAGAGGCTGCCTTAGTCCTCCCTCTCTTTTTATTTGTCCTGCTCTTACTTGCCCTCCCCTTTCGCATGATGTCGGCGGAGCGGCAGGTGCAACGCGCCGCCGAAGAAGTCTGCGCGCGTGCAGCCGCAGTAGCAGCCTTGCGGGATGAGGCAAGCGCGCAATACACGGCCTCCCTCGGCGAGCAGGCGCTAAAGGCTGCACGCGAGACGGTCCGAGATCCGAATGTGAGCGGACTCAGCGCCGAGCACTCCTCCTTTCTCGCGGACGGGGAAACCGTCTCCGTGGTTTTGGACTACCGCTATCAAATCCCCATCCCCCTCTTTCGAATTCCTCCCCTAAGGTGCAGCTGTACGGCGACACGG
>CAUVLB010000235.1:0-2689 GCA_963552595.1 uncultured Stomatobaculum sp.
AGGCGGTAATCATACCCATACGGCTCCTTGTCCTCGACCAAATCCATGCTCTTTACATACTTGCCGAGCAGCCAGGGTTCCAGTCCATCCAGACTCTCCGGCGTGTAATCAAGCGTAAGTCCCCGTTCCTTTGCAAAGGCTCCGGTAAAGTAATCCATCTTATCCGAAATGAAGAAAATCCACTCGTCAAAATCCGCTTGCGTATAAGCCATTGATACCTCCCCTTTCTCCGTCATAAGAAAAGGTTCCCCGGATATACATCCGGAGAACCTTTCTTCCGTCGGGTCTATTCTCAGCGCTTTTTACTGCTTCTTCGTTGCGAGATAAGCGCTCAGCTGCTTTGTAAATGCCGGGACAATCTGATTCAGATCGCCGACAAGACCGATGTCTGCGACATCAAAGATCGGCGCATCCTCGTCCTTGTTGATTGCGATAATAAGGTCGGAGTCCTCCATACCTGCAAGATGCTGGATTGCACCGGAAATTCCGATTGCAAAGTAAATCTGCGGGCGAACCGTCTTACCGGTCTGACCGACCTGGAGCGCCTGCGGCTTCCAGCCTGCATCGACAACCGCACGGGAGCAGGAGACCTCTCCGCCCAGAACCTCTGCGAGCTCGTCGAGAATTTTGAAGTTCTCTGCGCTGCCGACACCGCGACCGCCGGAAACCAGAATCTTCGCGTTCATGATATCGACCGTATCGCCGACCTTCTTCACGACCTCGAGGATGTCCACATAGCGATCGTTCGGGGTAAAGCCCGGATTGAACTCGACAAGCTCAAACGCTCTGCCGTCTTCCTTGGCTCTCTTCTGCATAACACCGGGGCGAACCGTAGCCATCTGCGGACGGTTGTTCGGGCAAGCAATCGTCGCGATCGTGTTGCCGCCGAATGCCGGACGGGTCATGAGAAGCTGGTTGTGCTTCTGGGTGTCTTCCTTGCCTGCCGGAACGGTGAGCGGGAAGTTGCCGATCTCGAGCTGCGTGCAGTCTGCCGTGAGGCCGGTCTCAACGCGCGCCGAGGTGCTCGGGCCGAGATCGCGGCCGATTGCGGTCGCACCGATCAGAACAATCTCCGGCTTGAACTTATTGATGACCTCGGAGAGTGCGTGCGTGTACGGCTCGGTTCTGTAGTCCTTGAGCTCCGGATCGTCGACCAGAATGACGCGGTCTGCGCCGTAAGCGCCGAGCTTTTCCGCCTCACCCTTGACACCGGAACCGATCAAAACCGCAGTCACTTCCGTGTTCAGCTTCTCTGCGAGGTTCTTGCCCTCACCGATCAGTTCGTATGCAATATTGCTGACTTTGCCGTCCACCTGCTCGGCAAAGATATATACGCCCTTGTACTCTTCTAAATTCATTGCCTTCACCTCTCTCCCGCTCTCTTAGACGATGTGTCTCTGAATCAGCTGATCCATCAAGTACTCTACGGACTCGTGTGCATCCAGGTTTACCTTGACGCCCTTGCCCTTCTTGACCTTATCGGATGCTCTCGCAATCTTGGTCGGAGAGCCCGCAAGACCCATGTCCTTATCCTGAAGGGTCGGCAGATCCGCTCTGCCCCAGGTCGTCACATCCTGATCGAACGCGTCAAAGAGACGGCCGACCGTCATGTAACGCGGCGGGTTCAGCTCTGCGAGTGCCGTGCACAGGCAGGGAAGCTTCACCTTGAGAACGTGGTATCTGTCCTCGAACTGGCGCTGTACGATTGCGTACTCGCCGTCGATCTTGAGGTCCTGCGTGTAGGAGACAACCGGAAGACCCAGGTGCTCTGCAATCTGCGGTCCGACCTGTGCGGTATCACCGTCGATTGCCTGACGGCCGGTGATGATGAGATCGTACTCCATATTGCGGATTGCTGCGGCAATCGTGCTGGAGGTAGCCCAGGTATCTGCGCCGCCGAGCACGCGGTCGGTGACAAGAACCATCTTGTCAGCGCCCATCGCATATGCCTCGCGCAGCATATCCGTTGCCTTCGGAAGTCCCATCGTGAGCACAGTGACCTCTGCGCCGAGCTCATCCTTCAGGCGAAGTGCCGCCTCAAGTCCAGCCTTGTCGTCCGGGTTCATGATAGCGAGCATGGCAGCTCTGTTCAGCGTTCCGTCCGGGTTAAATGCAACGCCGCCCTTGGTATCCGGAACCTGCTTAATGCAAACGATAATTTTCACGATCTGTCCCTCCTCTTGATTACTTCAGTAAGCTTGCAGAGATTACCATGCGCTGCACTTCCGAGGTGCCCTCGTAAATCTCCGTGATCTTCGCATCGCGCATCATGCGCTCCACATCGTACTCTCTGATATAGCCGTAACCGCCGTGCAGCTGCACGCACTTGGTGGTGACAGACATTGCCGTGTTTGCCGCGAAGAGCTTTGCCTTTGCAGCCTCGACGCCGTAGCTGGTCTGGGTCTGCTTTGCGACTGCCGCCTTGTAGACAAGAAGCTGTGCCGCCTCGCAATCCGTCGCCATGTCAGCGAGCTGGAACTGCGTGTTCTGGAATGCAGCGATTGCTCTGCCGAACTGCTTTCTCTCCTTCACGTAAGCAACGGTTCTCTCGAGAGCGCCCTCTGCGAGACCCAATGCCTGGGAAGCGATACCGATACGGCCGCCGTCCAGCGTGTGCATTGCCACGTGGAAGCCCTTGCCCTTCTGGCCGAGCATCGCGTCCTTCGGGATGCGGCACTCCTGGACGATG
>CAUVLB010000236.1:0-2677 GCA_963552595.1 uncultured Stomatobaculum sp.
GGGTTAGAGATTGCGGTTGGGGGCCTAAAATACCGAAATGAATAGAAGTGACATTTCCAAATAGTAAGAGATGACGCTGCTGCGTCAAATTAGACAAAATAGAGATAATAATAAAGTCAAAAATATGCAATTATGACTTGAAATTAAGATTATAAGCGCTAAACTGTAAGAGAATGTTAAGAACTTCGGGAGGGAAGCATGGACGTAAACAAGCTGATGCGCAGTCTTGCGGCAAAAACCAATCCGAACGACAGCGCGCAGTGGCTGCCGCTCTGGATGCACGCGCGGGATACAGCGGGAATCATGAAATATCTCTGGAAGCATTGGCTTCCCGTTGCCGTTCGGCGAGAAATCTGCGGCGGCAGCGAGGAGGCTCTGCAGGAAAACGAAGCGCTGTTTCAAAAGGTGTGCGTATTCCTCGGGATGGCGCACGATATCGGCAAGGCAACGGCCGTGTTTCAGGCGCGCATTCTGGAAATGTTGCCGGAGGTGCGGGAACGGCTGGCGGCAGAGGGACTGGAAATAGCGGACATAAAAACGTTTACCGCCCCCGCAGCAGTAGCGCATGCGTTGGCCGGTCAGGTGATTTTACAGCAGCGGGGTGTGAACGAAGGAATTTGTGAGATTGTCGGCGCACATCACGGAAAGCCCCAAGAGGCGGTGAGCGAGTCTACGTTTGATGGGAATCTTGTCAATTTCAGAGGCAAGGACAGCGATGCCCGGCTGTGGGCGGAGATTTGGGATGCCTTTCTACAATACGCCGTAGAAGTAAGCGGAATTCAAGACATAACAAAGCTTCCGGAACTATCGGGACCGCAGCGCGTTTTACTCTCCGGACTTCTTGTCATGGCAGACTGGGTCGCGAGCAATCAGTTCTACCACCCGACTATCTCACTTGACGAATTGGGACGGGAGGACATGTATCCCAAACGAGTTCGCAGTGCTTGGAAAAAGCTAAAGCTTCCGGCTGTCTGGTCAGCCGAGCTTGGCGGGATGGATGAGGCTGAATTTGCGGAGAACTTTGGTTTCCCGCCCAATGAATTGCAGAAGGCAGTGCTTGAAGAGTCAAATGCTATCAGTGAACCGGGAATTCTCATTGTTGAGGCACAGATGGGCGTCGGAAAAACCGAGGCTGCGCTCGCAGCCGCCGAGATATTTGCCGGAAAGTGCGGAAGCGGTGGGCTCTTTTTCGGGCTGCCGACGCAAGCAACGGCAAACGGTATTTTCCCGCGCATAAGGACTTGGGCGGAGGAGCAGGTTGCGGTTCAGGGAGATAGCAAGGAGAAGCTCTCGATACGACTTGCGCACGGCAAGGCGGAATTGAATCAGGACTATGCCGATTTACTGGAAGCGGGAAAGGGAGAGTTCACGGGGGAAGCGTGCATCGGTGAGGATGAAGACAAAGCTCTGGTAGTACACAGCTTTTTCCGCGGCCGCAAGCAAGTATTGCTCTCTGATTTTGTAATAGCAACGGTGGATCAGATTTTGATGGCTGCGCTGAAGCAAAAACACCTGATGCTCCGGCATCTCGGCATGGCGGGAAAAATCGTGATTATCGATGAAGTGCATGCTTACGACGCCTACATGGGCGTGTACCTGGAGCGCGCACTCTGCTGGCTCGGTGCCTATCATGTGCCGGTGATTCTTCTTTCAGCCACCTTGCCCGCTTCAAGGCGCATCGATTTTGTGGATGCCTATCTGAACACATCTAAGAGAGAAAAACGCGAGCGTGAGAAGCGGTTTACGCAAGGCGAAGAAGCGGATTGGAGATATTCGCGTGCGTATCCGCTGCTCACCTGGACCGACGGAAAAGAGGTTCATCAAAAGGGACTGCGACTACAGAGTGCATCGCGAAGCGTAGCAATTCGACAAGTCAAAGAATCGGAGCGCATTCAAACGCTGCGAGATAAGCTACGGGACGGCGGCTGCACCATTGTGATATTGAGCACCATACGCCGTGCGCAAGAGTTTGCCAAAGAAGTTAGGGAGCAAATGCCGGATTTGGAGATTATTCTCCTGCACAGTGCTTTTTTGATGCCGGATCGCGCAGCGCGTGAGCGCGAATTGTTGCAAAAACTGGGGAAGCATTCTACCAAAGCGGAGCGAGACCACTTGATTGTAATCGGAACATCGGTGTTGGAACAAAGCTTGGATATTGACGGAGATGTGATGCTCACCGATCTCTGCCCCATGGACTTACTCCTGCAACGTTTGGGACGCTTACATCGCCATCCGATACACGACGCAATGCGGCCGGAACAGCTGAGGGAGGCGCAGTGCTACGTCATAGCACCGGATGAAGATGCGTTTGAGTCCGGGACGCGTGCCATTTATGGGGATTATCTCCTCATGAGAACCAAAAAGCGTTTGCCGGACAAAATCACACTGCCAACGGATATTCCGAATTTGGTGCAGGACTGCTATGGCGACTGGAAACCGGATTGGGAAACCGAAGCTGAGAAGGAAATGTACGGAAAGGCGAAAGAGGAAGAAGAGAAGAAGATCGGATATAAAAAGACGAAGGCGGATGCGTACTGCCTCGATAAGCCCAGAAGAAGTCTTGAGAACTGGATTTGTAATGTGGATACCAAATTGGACGAGGAGGAAGCACAGGCGCAGGTGAGAGACTCGGAAAACAGCATCGAAGTGCTCTTATTTGTACAGAGAGAAAACGAAA
>CAUVLB010000237.1:0-2670 GCA_963552595.1 uncultured Stomatobaculum sp.
ATTGTTTGCAAAACTCTTGAAGGCTGCAAAGTCCTCACTCGGCTGAATTTCCGATTCAATACCGGTGCCGCGAAGAAATACGCGAGACAGAGCGTCGAGGGCAAAGAAAGCCAATGCAATGCTGAGAATTGTAAAGAAGAAGTTCCCCTTGCCGGTCAGTCTGAGAAGCGTGAGAATCAGCGCCGCTACATTGGCGCCGAGGCACAAAGCCATGCCTGTCGTCTGCTTCTCTTTCTTGTTGTAGAGCTGCACGCTTGCCACAACACCGGCTACCGCGAGCAGGAAGAAGAGAATTTTACTGACAAAGTAGATGAGGCCCAGACCGCCGGACAGGCCGTATGCCACCCCAGGGAGCGGCAACATACGCGCGAAGACGGTATAGAAAAAGCCCACCAAAAAAGAAACAAGAAAGCCTACGACGACGGACGCAAAGGCTGCGATCGGTGCCAATGCCGCCAGACGCTCCATATTGTCCGGTGTCCACTGTTGCTTTAGCGCCTCGCCCTGTCGCGCTGCTTCCTCGGCGGTTTCACGCGCAGCACGCGCAGCACTGTCCGCCGCACGGTTCGCCTCCTGCGCTGCCTGTTCCGCTTTTTCTTTGGCATACTTTGCAGTATCTTCACTTGCGCGGCGCGCCTCCTCGGCAGCCTTTGCCGCAGCTTCCCGCGCACGTGCCGCGGCTTCTTCGGCTTCGCGCTGAATGCGGCTCGCTTCGCTTTCCGCATTTGCCGTATGTTCGCTGTGTGCTTCCGTTTCTCCGTCTACCGCCGCGCTCTGAGACGCAGCTTCATTCTGCGCAGCGCTCTCGTTTACGGCTGCGGTATCAGGCGCAGCTTCGTTCTGCGCAGCACTCTCGTTTACAGCCGCGGTATCAGACGCAGCTTCGCTCGATGCCCCGGTATCAGATGCGCCGTCACTCGCAGCCGAGGTATCTGCTGCCGCAAAATCGATCCTCTGTCCGCAGTTCTCGCAGAATTTTGCCCCGGGTACTATTTTGGTGCCGCAATTCGGACAAAACATCTTTTTCTCTCCCTCCAAATATCATGCTACAACAGGTTCCTGAGCAGCCAGAATAACAGTACGACCACCCAAAGGACTCCCAGAAATACGATTTCCCATTTCCGAAAGTCCGTGCGCGCGGTTCGGATGTATAACTCCGCCCGATACAGCCCGTAAATCCCCAATAGCGGAACAACGGTGAGACTCAGCGGATTCTCCCGAAACGCGGTTTTCGGCTGTCCGTGAATCAAAGCCATCGCTGCGTGTGTCATGCCGCAACCGGGACAGCGATAACCGGTCACCAGCCGAAACAGACAGGGAATTCCGATGCCCGTCAACTGTATGAACAGCGCGTAAACCAGCCCGAGCAAAATAATACGGGCAGTGAGTCTTCTCACTGCCCGTCGACGTTCTTCCGTCCCCTGAATCTCAGCAGCTTTCATTCCGACCTCCGACTTTGCGCATATAACGGTGTCAGTATACGCGAACGCGAGGCAAAATAAAAGAAAATTCAAGAAAACGTAAGCAAAAATGACGCTTTGTAAGCTTTATCCCGCGTAGCGCATGCCGGTAAACACATCAATGTCCTTGTACTGCTCCTCAACAATCCAAACGGACCCTTCTTCCCAAACACCCTCCGGATAGCCCTTGATGTGTACGCGAACCTCTCTGCCGTCCTCCAAGCGGAAGTCCACATAGCTCTTATTATCTCCCGCATAGAAAAAGTAATTGCTGTCCGCCGGAACTTCTACCTTCTCTCCGGTCTCCGCGCCGTCCTTTACCAGGGAAAGCGTGAGCGCCTGCTTCGAGTGAAGCACGGTCAAACCGCTGAAGTAATAGCGCTCACCCCTTGCTTCCGGTACACCGTCACTGCCGATTTTTATCGGATAGGAGGTATACAGCGTACTCAAGGTGTCGGACGGAACCGATAACGCGAGTGCATCGGGATTGACCGCATTTTGCAAATCAAAGCCCATACCGAGTTCTCGATCTTCGGACAGCTTTCCTGCCTTTCCGCTCTGTAAATCCACCGGGATTAAGTAGGAAAAGTCCGAATAATCGCCTCGAAATTCGGGGTAGAGATAGCTCCCCGAAGCCGTTTTCACATACAATAAACTGATGAGTCCGCCCGCCATCTCCGGCTTTTCAATGGTAAACTGCTTATCATCGACCGTCACAGTAAAGCTTCCGCCCTCGGTCTCCGGTGCGTTCACTTGAACCGTTTTGCCGTCGATGTAGCTCTTTGCCTTGGTCATGAGCTGTGCCGCGTACACTGCGGGACGCAGTTTCACGCCCTCCGAGAAGAGCTCAGGATAGCGCTCATAAGAAATTACGATGCGCCTGTAGTCCACGTAGCTTCCGTCACTCTGTGCGATAAATAATTCCAAACCCTCGTTGCCAAGAGCCCAGACAATCGCATCCTTTGCCAAGGCCTCCTTTGCGAGAGCCGCGTCTTCGCTCTCATCGCTCTCCTTTAAGACTTCATCCACCGCATCCTGAAGTCGACTCATATCCTTGACGACCTGCGAAAGCGTAAGCGCCTCTCCGGTGCGACTGTCATAGTTATACCCTTCCGCATCCGTCGTAAAGCTGTTTACACCGCGAACAAAGCTGAAGAAATTGCTATCGCTCCGACAAATTGTGACATCCCCCGCGTACATCGCAGGATAA
>CAUVLB010000238.1:0-2655 GCA_963552595.1 uncultured Stomatobaculum sp.
TCGACATCTACGACACCTCCACCCGTGTGCCCCGCGACTTAGTCTTGGTGGACACTCCGGGACTGTCATCGCCGGACGCGCGACACAAGGATGCGCTGATCGGCTTCCTGCCGAAGGCTGATGCTATACTAATGGCTGTGGACTGCAACCAGCAACTCACGCATTCTTTGCTACGCTTTATCGAAGAGACCAAACTGGCCGGCCGTAAGGTGTATTTGATCGTCACCAAATGCGATACGAAGCCGGCATCAGACAGAGAGCAGATCAAGAAGTACATCTCCGCGAACAGCAAGCTGCCGATGGAGCACATTGCGTGCGTGTCGGCACAACAGGACGACCTCACCGAGTTCTACGACCTTATCGCCAAGCTTTTCCAAAGCAAGAAGGAGATCTTGGGCACCGCCATCCGTGGACGGTTGGAAATCTTGAAGGAGGAGCTCAAAAAGAACGTCAGCGACCTGCTTAAGCAACCGGACTCCACCGAAGAACTCGAGAAGGAACTCTTCGGCCACAAGCGACAGGTGGAAGAGATTGAGGGCGAGATCCAACGAATGACCTCTTCTGTAAAGTACTCTCTCGAAGATGTGTCAGACGGAATGAAACGACGCTATCAGGACTTGCTTTTCCAGCGCTTGGATGCCTTGATTGATCAACAATCTGACAACATGACTGCCGATGCAAACACGATCATCAAGTCAACCTCCTTGCAGGTGATGGCAGAGTATCGGCGGCGGATTACGCAGGAGCTTACCGAGCAGTCCGCGAAGGCATCTCCCTTTATCCAATCGGCTGTCACCCGTCTTGACCTCTCCGGGATAGAGGCGCCAGACCAGTCGATGAATATTGACCTCGACAGCATAGGGCATGAGAACGATAAAGCAATTGCTAAGGGATTACAGATTGCAGCCATTGCGGCTATTGTTATTCCCGTCGGGAAGGCTGTTGCTGGTGTAGCGAACACTGCGAACACTGCGGGCACTGTGGGAGCAGCCGGAGCCGAAGCAGCCAGTGTTGCCGGTACAGGAGTCAATGCAGCGACAGCAATCTCTGCCGCTGACACAGTTACAGATTTGGGTAGTATGGCTTATATGTACAAGCTGAGTAAATCAGGAAAAATGGCGCAATTCGTGCAACAGGGTGCTCAAGTCGCTGCAAACTATGCAGCCATTGACAGCAAAGTGACACCTAAGATGAAGGGCTTTGTGGAAGGTATAGTGAGCTCGTTTACCGAGCTTATGGCCAAGCCTAGACGACGCAAGGCCACACATAACTTTATCGAACTACAGCTTGCCCCAGTCTTTGCCGAACAAATGGAGCAGAATGGTCGCATCATATTGTCTGCCTTGCAGACAGCTATCACAGAAGAGTGCAAGGAAATCATGGCCGAACGGATGACACAAATCACCGGCTTGAGGGACGCAATCAAGACTCAGCATGGCGAGTATCAGCAGAAGATTGTCAAGCTGAAAGCATATAACACAATACTTAATTCTTAAATAATGGACAAAATGGAATTTATCATTGCATTAGCATTGGGTGCCGTTGCAGGTGCCGGAGTGATGTACGTAAAGAACTCGTCGAAGACAAAGGATCAGGATTTTGTCAAAAGCGAGGTGAATCGATTGGACAGCGAGTTAGAGAATCAGCAACAAAAGCGAGGTGCTTTGGAGAAAGAGAATGCTAAGCTCCGGCAGGAGATTCTCGATCTAAAAAAGAAGGCCGCGAGGACAGGCAACGAGACGATGGATCTGGAGGACGATCTGGAGGACGAACAGCGCAAAGTTGCCAAGCGGGAGCGGGAAATTGAGGAATTGAAGCGCACCTTGGACGAATACAAGGGCGCGCTTCAGTCCTGCAAGCTCGAGCTGGAAGCCTTGAAAAATAAAGACTGATATGGAGATACCTGAGAATGAACTCCAAACTCTTCGGGATAAACTGGCTCAAAGCGAGAAAGAACTGAAATCGCTGAAGCGACAGGTCGAAGATTTGGAGGATGAGAAAACTATAGCAGAAGAATCCGTTACGAAAAACAAGAAGTTGGCGGATGAAATGCTGAAGAAGCAGAAGGACGAATTCAATAAGCTCTTCGGCGACATACAGCACGCGCAATTAGAGCGCCAAAGGCTACAGGAAGAAAACGCCCACCTCAAAGCGGTCAGCGAGCAACGGAAGAAGGCCATCGAGTTCGTAAGCTATATCTTGAATGCGCCTGCGGCTGACCGTACGGAGCGCTCCTCGCGCCAGCTAACCTTGGTCGATCAGATGGCGGCCTTTATTAAGGAAGACTTCGTGCCGTTGTTGCGAGAAAACGATATCAGGGCCAATCTCGACCGAGCCGACTTTGAGCGATTCGTGGCCAACCAAAAGAAGACGTGGATCAACGGTAAGACGGCCGTAGCCTTTATCGGTGAGTTCTCCTCCGGTAAGACGTCCATCGTGAATCGCCTGCTGACGGCCGGCAATCCTGACGCCACCCTGATGAAGGTCAGCACCAAAGCCTCTACGGCCATCCCCACCTACATCAGCAGTACTTCGAGCAATTCTTTTGCTACTTATTCTTTCATCTCCAAAGACGAGAGTTGCAAGGTGCTGGAAAGCCGAATGGTGGAAGAGATGAGCAAGGAGACGCTGGACGAGGTGCGCGGCATGGATCAG
>CAUVLB010000239.1:0-2654 GCA_963552595.1 uncultured Stomatobaculum sp.
TATGTCGTGATTCATCTCCTCATGGATCATGTGCAGGAAGATACCGCCAAAATCATGAATCTGGTCTACATCAGCTACGGCATCGTGTTTCTGCTCTCGCTGACCTTCCTGATTAACTTCAATGTCTTCGTGTACCGGCCGCTGACCGTCATCACCGAGGGCGCAAGGCAGTTCGCGGAGGGAAACTTAAGCCACCGCATTCCGGTCACATCGGAAGACGAGATGGGCTATCTCGCGCGAACCATGGACAACATGGCAGAAAAGCTCTCCCGTCTCGAGGACGATGAGCGGCGCTTTATCGCAAACGTGTCCCATGACTTCCGCTCCCCCTTAACCTCGATCAAGGGCTTCTCCGAAGCCATCTTGGACGGTACCATACCGCCGGAGTTGCAGGCAAAATACATGCGCCGCATCATCGCAGAGACCGAGCGCCTCGCAAAGCTCACCGAAAACATGCTGAGTCTCAACGCACTCGGCATGGGACAGAGCCTCCATAAGACGGTCTTTAACCTGAACGAACTGGTGCGCACCACCGCAGAGAGCTTTGAGATGCAGTGCAAGGCGAAGCGCATTCACATCTCCCTCCTCTTTGCCGAGGAAGAGAGCCCGGTCTATGCCGATGCCTCCCGCATTCAGCAGGTGCTCTATAATCTCACCGACAATGCGATTAAGTTCTCGCCGGAAGACAGCGAGATTGAGATTGCCTGCAGCGAGCGGCGCAGCCGCATGGTGGTAACGGTGAGCGACAGCGGCATCGGTATCTCCGAGGATAATTTATCCCGCGTCTTTGACCGCTTCTTTAAGGGAGACCTGTCCCGCGGGCAGGATAAAATGGGCGCGGGACTCGGTCTCGCCATAGCCCGAGAGGTCATGCTCGCGCACGGTGAGAGCCTGGAAGCGCAGCGCCGCCCGGAGGGCGGCAGTCGTTTCTTCTTTACCCTCCCGAAAGCTGACGAAAAAAACCTACGTCACTGACAGGGAATCGTCATTCTGTCGTAAGGATTTCGTAAGCTTGCTGTGCTATACTATTTACAGAAAATATTAAGATTTCGGAGGTGTTTTACTATGATGAAGCAACTGAAGCGGGCCGGCGCCCTCTTTCTCTGCGTTGCAATGACTCTCTCTGCGAGCGTATTTGCACACGCGGCGGTGGATGCGGATGATCCGCAGGACTACTCGGTCAGCGATGTCAGCTTCGATGTCTCGAACGACCGCGTCTATGTCAACTGGTCGGTCGGCGACAGCCGCACCAGCTATTCGGTACAGCTCTACAGCTCTTCCGACCTGAAGCCGAAGCATAAGCTCGGCACCGCAATGACCGCGGGCTACACGGCCGAGAAGGTTGATATCACGGACAGAGTTTTAAAGCGCGGCGCAGGTACCTACTACGCGCAGGTCACCGCAAAGAAGAAGGCAAAGGGCCAGACCCGTTTCGCGAGTGCGGTCGGCGGCGAAACCATCACTTCGGAAGATATCCAGATGATCAAGCAGAACCGCGGCTCCGTCGATGACACGAAGAATACCGCTGCGGGAAGCTCCGCTGCAAACACAAGCCCCGCTGCGCAGTACAACGCGGCACTGAACAATGCCGGTCAGAACAACGGCGCGCAGAACAACGCTTCCGCTCCGGCTGCACCGAGCGGCCACTGGGAGACCCTCGGCAACGGCGCTTGGGCTTATGTCCTTCCGAGCGGCGAGAAGGCAATCGGCTGGTACGAAGTGAACGGCAAGTGGTACTACTCCGGCAGCGACGGCACAATGTGGGCAAATGCTTGGATTGCGAGTTCGACCGAGCAGGGCGTCTGGTACTACGTGGGCTATGACGGCGCAATGCTGGTCAGCGCTCAGACCCCGGACGGCTACCTGGTAAACTACGACGGAAAGTGGAGAGTTGCGTAAGCTCTCATAAAAGGCCACAAATAAAAACAGGCACCGCGATATCGCGGTGCCTGTTTTTATCAAAAGGTTACAGGAAATCCGGTTAAATTTTTGTGTTTATCTTCTTACAGGAACGTAAGAGAAATGTAAGTGGAATCCACTATTTTTTATCAGGGAAATCGTTTAGGATATAGACATAGCGAAAGCAATACAAAGCAGGAAAACCTGCAGAACGGAGGAAACAATAATGACGCAAAAGAATCTTTTAAAGAAAGTTGCACCTATGGTTCTGACCGCAGCAATGCTCTTCGGTATGACGAGCATGGCATTCGCGAAGACCAACAAGACCGCAGTTCAGAATGTTACCATCGACCTCGAGTATGACCTCGCACCGGGCATGAATTCCGGACAGGTTGATGCGGACAGCAACAGTGTCGGCGTTGACAGCGTAAACGTCACTTCTGTCACCAACACCGACTTCGGCAAGAAGCCGAAGGTCACCCTGAAGCTTAAGCCGGACAGCGACTTTACCTTCAAGGGCACGCAGAAGGGCAATGTTAAGATCAACGACAAGACCGGCAAGGGCGCGGCAATCACCAAGGTCAGTTCGACCGCAAGCAGCATGACCGTCACGGTCACCCTGCCGAAGACCGGTTCTACCGATAAGAGCGCGTTGGAAGTCGGCGATGTCTCCTGGGGCGATGATGACAGCCCGGTCATTTCCTGGGATGAGGCGGATTACGCAAACCAGTATGAGGTAAAGCTCTACCGGAACA
>CAUVLB010000240.1:0-2638 GCA_963552595.1 uncultured Stomatobaculum sp.
TGCGGGTCTTGAGCGCCTCGACCTCCTCCACCCGGCGACGGGCCTCGGCGCCCCGTGCACGCTCCTGGGCGGCAAAGTCGGCAGCCTCCCGGTTCAAGTCGGCCAGCTGGGCGTCCACATCGGCCAGCTTACGCTCCCAGATGTCGCGGGCGTCGGTGGTGGGGATCATCAGGCGCGTCTGATCGGTGCGCGGCGTGATCTCGTCGAGCGCCTTCCGGAGCTTCCTCTTTCGGGCAGCCAGCTCCCGCTTGTAATCCTCGAGCGACTTGTCCGAGAGGCGTGCGAGCAGATCCGCGAGGCCGTCCACACCGTCCCGCACGGCCGCCTCGTCCACGCCGCCGGCCAGCTCAAAGAGCTTCTCGCGCTGTTTCTCCCACCTCAGGCGGGGGAAGCAGCCGGCGTCGGTCAGCATACGGAAGACGTCCGCAGGCGCCATGTGCTCCGCTACCCAGGCGTCGAACTCGCTCATCTTTTTGGGCACATCGTTGATCGAGTACTCCGTCTCGTTGCCCTTGAAGACGGGCTCCGTGGCGCCGCGCGGCTTACTCCAGACCTCCCGGAGCGAGCGCCGCAGCGTGTGCAGCCGACCGTCCACGCTGAGCCGACACTCCACCGTAGCGTCCGTGCGTCGGAGCGTCTTGCCGGCCTCGATGCGTTTGATCTCGCAGTCTTTTCGGTCGTCCGCATCCTTGCCGAAAAGCGTCCAGAGGAAGGCGTCCATCAGCGTAGACTTGCCCGTACCGTTATCGCCGCAGACGATGTTCGTCCCGGCCGTGAAGCTGACCCTGACGTCCCGCGCGCCGCGGAAGTTCAGGAGGTGCAGCTCCTCAATCGTTATCCTTTTCATTGTTGGGTTCGTGTTTGTGTGATTTGTCTTTACGCCTCTGCCTTCGGGCGGGATACTTCTTCTTTCGATATCTGCTTCATTGTCTCGTGGAGCACTTTTGCAATACTCAGTGCGGTGTGCGTGTCTATCGATCCCAACCAGTTAATAATGATTCCAAGCATGATAGCGCGCCCCTCTTCGTCTGCCGCCAAAGACCGCCCCGAGATGTTTGTAAGACGATCTCCATGGCCTTGGAGGAGTCTTGTTGTAAGGTTCCCATCTCCAGCGATCAGTAAAACGACCCTGTTTTCACGGTCTTTCTGCACCATGTCTCGCAGTTCATCTGCTATTTCGTCTACTCTGTCTAAAAAATCCTTGTCAGGCGCCGTTTCGCCCGTGTTTACTTTCTCTGTTTCCATTTCTTTCTATTCGTGTTTGTGTGTGATTACTGTTGTGTGTTGTGTTACGCCGCCGAAGCTGCCGCGGGAGGCTGAGCGCCGGGGCGGTCGTTGTTGTCGTGCTTGCTGTCGTTCGATGGGGATTCCGGTTCGCCGTCGCCGTCGGAGAGCTCCGGCAGATCGATCCGGCGTACCATGCGCGCGGCGTTCATGAAGTTCACGGCCACGGCGATCCAGACCCACACGGGGGCCTCTTTGATGATGCACACAGCGCAGAGCGAGAGGGCGAAGTAGGCCGCCACCCAGCGGTCGCGCCACGTGAGGCGTGACCAGCCCGTGGACTCCAAGAAGAGGTAACGCGCTTCGTCGATGAAGGTCTTCATAGCCGTGTCCTCCGTCCTTGCCCCAGGGTGATCAGACCCGCGTTCGGGTCCACCGGCAGGGCCTCGTTGAAGATGAACTCGCGCTCCATGACCCGGTCTAAGTCGCCCCGCCGGTAGGTAATGCCGCGACCATCGCGGCGCACGCCGTAGCGCACTACGCCAGCCTGTCGCATCCGTTTGAGCGTCTCCACCGAGACGCCCGTGTAGATCGCCGCCTCTCGCTCGCTGTACCACTCTTTGGTCACGGCCGCCGCCTGTCGGCGCTCCGCCCGCCCGTTGATTTTCGTTGTTGTTGCCATCGTCTGTGTTCTCCTTTTTTACGCCTCTACGGCCTTCCTATCGGCTGCAGCCCGACGGCTCTCTACGCGCCGGCGGATGTTATACATCGTTTGCGGCGTCCTGAATCCGAAGGCCGTCATTGCGTCATACGTGGCGCGGGTGACGTTTGCCCCTTCATTCAGCTTCTTTTTGAAGTAGGTGTAGACGCGCTCGTCTTTCTCTGCTTGTGTCAAATACTTTTCTCTGTACTCCATATCGTTTTGTGTGTTTACTCTTTGTCAAATCGCGCTCTGATCAGTTCCGTGATGAGGCGCACCTCCTTGAGGCGATCGGGGTTGTTCTCATAGCGCTGTTTGGCCCATCGGATGAAGTTCGGCAGGGTGTACCAGCTGCCGCCGAGGGTTACAGTCGGCACGTTGTTCGTATCCCGATAGGCGGTTAATATTTCACTGTCTTCAAACCCTTGAAAGACCATGTAGTCAGTCCTATCTTTGATCTCCCCTCCATGAATATGCGCGGCGGCTGTTACGAATGTGTTGGCGCCGTGAACACGGGCCTCTCCGCTCACTACTACTCCTTCTAATAGGTTGCAGTCATCGAAGATTTGTGCGCTTCCATAGGCGGTCGAATAGTGCCATAATCGAGCGCCACCCCAGACTTTAGCCTCATCGGCCACCCAAGACTCGTTCATTAGGTTATCCTCGCTCTCTACGAAGCCGCCTTTCTCGCCGGCATTCGCCCAGTAGCTGTCT
>CAUVLB010000241.1:0-2609 GCA_963552595.1 uncultured Stomatobaculum sp.
GTCAATCAAAAGATGCGTGCTCTCACTGCCGAGATAGCCGGCATTGCCGCTGCTCCCGCTCGCTATGGTCATGAGTCTCATCGGAGCTCCTTTCCCGAGAGTCTCTCGTCGATGCGGCGGTAGAGCAGAGCCTCATCCGCATCGTTTACCAGGGTCCAATCGGCCAGGCTCTGATAGGCGGCATCACTCATCTGTCTCTCCATAATCTCCTCCGCGCGTTCCCTCGTATATCCCCGGGAAGCCATGAGTCGCTGAATGCGCAGCGCGCGCGGCGTGAATACATACCAAATCTCGTTGTAAATATGATTGCGCTCTTTTGCGGGCAGAGCAGTCTCTACGACCAGAAAATCCGCTTCTCCGCTTTGCGCAAGGGCCTCCACGCGGTCATAGACCAAGGGGTGCACGGTCTCATCCAGGGCGGCGAGCAGGGCGGGCTCCCGATAAAGGCGATTTGCCATTGCCTTCCGGTCGAGACTTCCGTCCGCCGCGCGTATCTCTTCTCCCATGAGCTCCAGGGCGCGCCGATAGCCCGCCTCCCCCGGCTCATAGAGTTGATGCGCGAGCGCATCCATGCCGACGATGCTCGCACCGTACTTTTCCTTCAGGTAGGCAAGAACCAGGCTCTTTCCGGAACCCACACCGCCGCTTACTTGAAGCACCATCAGTGTGCCTCCAGCCAGGAACCGCCGATGTGTGCATCCACCTCGAGAGAAACGCGAAGCTCCGCTGCGGTGCGCATGGTTTCTTTCAAGAGTTCCAGCACCCGCGGCGCGGCGCTCTCCGCCGCTTCCACCAAAAGTTCATCGTGAATCTGGAGCACAATGCGCGCGTCCAGTTTTTCCTTTGCGAGGGCACGCCGCACCTTGACCATCGCTATCTTCATGATATCGGCTGCGGTACCCTGAATCGGGGCATTCATCGCAACGCGTTCTCCGAAGGCGCGCTGCATGAAATTGGAGCTCTTTAACTCCGGCACCGGCCGTATTCTGCCGAAAAGGGTACGCGTAAAGCCGTATTCCTTTGCCTCCTTGATCTGTCGATCCAGGAAACGCTTGACCTCCGGATAGCTTTCAAAATAGCGGTTGATGTACTCCTTCGCCTCATTCCGAGAAATGCTCAAGTCCTCCGAGAGGCCGAAGGCAGATATGCCGTAGACCACGCCGAAGTTGACCGCCTTTGCGTTGCGGCGCTGGAGCGGCGTGACCTCATCAAGCGGCACATGAAAGACCTGAGACGCCGTGACCGCGTGAACATCGACCGCATCTCGGTAGGCGGCAATCAAATGCTCGTCGCCGGAGAGCGCCGCCAGAATGCGGAGCTCAATCTGCGAGTAGTCCGCGTCCACAAAGACCTTGCCGGGTGCCGGCACAAAGACCGAGCGCACACGGCTTCCCATCTCTGTGCGAATCGGAATATTCTGTAAATTCGGATTGGCCGAGGAAATGCGTCCCGTCGCCGTGATGGTCTGGTGAAAGCTTCCGTGAATTCTGCCGTCCGCCTGAATATAGGCCGCAAGCCCCAGCGCATAAGTTGAGTTAAGCTTTGTGAGCATGCGGTAGCGTAGTATTTTCTTGACCACCGGGTATTCCGGCGCAAGTTTCTCTAAAATATCTGCCGCCGTCGAGTACCCGCTCTTGGTCTTTTTCCCATAGGGCAGCTTCATCTTTTCAAACAAAATTTCGCCGAGCTGTTTCGGCGAGTTCAGATTGAATTCCTCCCCGGTTTCCGCGTATATCTCGGCCTCGATGCCCTGAATTTCTCTCTCCAGTTCCTCCGAGAAGGCCTTTAACTTTTCGGCATCGACCGCGATGCCGTTCTCTTCCATTTCCGCAAGCATGAAGATGAGCGGGCGCTCGATCTCGCAATATAATTGCTCCATGCCCTGCTCTTTTACCTTTTCCCGAAGCGGCTTCCGCGCCGCGAACGCGACATAGGCCTCGTAGGCCTCGGCTGCGACCGCATCTTCCTTGGCGCTCGGCAAGAGTAGGGAGAGATAATCCCGTGCAATGTCCTCGCTCTTGTAACTCTCCTTCAGGGGATTTAAGAGATAGGCGAGTACGCCGAGGTCATCGACCGTATCCCGCTCCTCGGTGCCAAGCTCTTTTAAAAGCGGCTTTAAATCGAGGGCGGAAAAGTTCTTTGCGGAGGCAAAGAGTTCCGCTAAGAGCTTTTTCTCTGCCGCAGTGTCTAAAACCAGACCCTCGCTCTGTTCCGTGAGCGCCTTCAATTGTTCGAGCTCTCCTGCCTCCGGCTCCCGCCGGAATAAAACGGATACCCGCTCCGCATCGCCGCAAAAAGCGGTGAGAAGTTCTCCCCGGGCAAGGCCGAGTGTTTCGGCCTGCGCAGCCCGCTCCACCGCTGCCCTGAGTGCCTCTTCGCTCTGTATGAGTTCAACTCGCGGACGATGCTGTGCGCGCATATGTTCCCGCTGCACCTCGCCGCCGAAGTGCTTTAAAAGCGAACGGAACTCGAGCCGTTGAATCTGCTCGTAGGCCTCGCTTGTATAGAGCTCCCCGAGCGCAAGCTCCGAGAGATCCAGCGCAATCGGTGCATCCAGACATATAGTCGCGAGCCACTTCGAGAAAACCGCGTCCTCGAAGTGCTCTTCG
>CAUVLB010000242.1:0-2606 GCA_963552595.1 uncultured Stomatobaculum sp.
GAGAGCTCGGAGTACTACGAAACCTCCGCTCATGTCACGGCGGTAACCGGGGTGACCGGCGTAAACGGCGGTCCCGGTGTGGATCCCCGCGATTACAACAGGAATCATACACGGGAAACCACCACGGCAAGCGAAACACTGCCGCAGGAGACGACCGTGCGCCGCACGCGCGCCGAGACCACAGTGCCGGAGCCGACCACCACGGTCAGCGCCTCGACTTCCAGAGTCATAGGTCCCGGCGGACAGCCCCACACCTCCGCAGCCGAAACAAACGGCCCCGGCGCCGGTCTGGACAGCCCGGGCAGCGACGGCCAGGTAATTCCCCGCCCGGGTGTGCACTGACGGCTTGCACCGTCGAATAGAAATCGAATAGAAATAAAAAATCCCTGCTCTGCCGATTGCGGCAAAGCAGGGATTTTTGTGTATGATCTTTTGTTTTCCGGCGCTGTCGCTGCGAGCGTGCGCACCGTAAGCGCAGGAAAAGCAACTTTATGTAAACTTAAGCTTCCGCTTTCGGCGTATTGCTTTTTCCCTTGTCTGCTTCTCCCGCAACTTCCGGGGAGACCGGCTCTTCACTCTCCTTTGCCGCCTGTGCTTCGGCCAGCGCAGCTTCGATCTCTGCCGGCACGGGAACGGGCTCAGGCTCTCTGCCGTAAATCTCCGCGAGCATGCGGCAGTGCCGGATTAAGTGCTCGGTAAAACCGCCCTTCGGCATGCGCCACTGCCAATTTCCGCACGCCGCACTCGGCACGTTGATGCGCGCCTCGTTGCCGCAACCGAGGTAATCCCACATCGGGATAATGACCGTGTCCGCCACACTCGCAAGCACGGTGCGAATGCAGTCCCAGTAGAGCTCTCCCTCGGGCGTGTGCTCCGAGCCCTGATAGCGCAGCATACGGAGGCGCACCACCTCATTCTGACTGCGTATCCAGCCCATGATCGGCGCATTGTCGTGCGTCCCCGTGTAGGCGACACAGTTTCTCTCGTAACGGTGCGGAAGGTAGAGATTTTGGTTGTCGGAGTCATAGGCAAATTCCAGCACCTTCATGGGCGGGAAGCCGCTCTCCTTCACCATGCGGATTACGCTCTCCGTCATAAAGCCCAAGTCCTCCGCGATAACGGGCAATTGCTTTCCGAGCTTTTCGGCCAGGATGCGAAAGAGCGCAATCCCCGGCCCGGACTTCCAGGAACCGTCCTTCGGCACGCCATCCGCAGGAATTGAGAAATACTCGTCAAAGCCGCGGAAATGGTCCATACGGAGGCAGTCGTAAATCGAGAGGCTGTAGGCCATGCGCTGAAGCCACCAGGCATAGCCCGTTTTCTCGTGATACGCCCAATCGTAGAGCGGATTGCCCCAGAGCTGACCGTCCGGCGAGAAGTAATCCGGCGGGCAGCCCGCAACCGCCTTCGGCTGTCCGTTCGTATCGAACTGAAAGAGTTCCGGATGCGCCCAGGCATCTGCCGAATCCGGTGCCACATAAATGGGCAGATCGCCGATTATCGTTATGCCGTGGGCTAGCGCATACTCTTTTAAACGGCTCCACTGTTCGTGGAACAAAACCTGCGTCCAGACGTAATAGTCAATCTCCTCCGCATGACTTGCCGCAAAGGCGCGGAGCGCTGCGCTGTCGCGCTCCTTAAGCGGTGCTTCCCAGTCGAGATAGCTCTTGCCGCCCTGGGTATCCTTGATGGCGCGATATAGGCAGTACTCCCGGGTTTCCGGATGCAGCGCCTCTACCGCCGCCTCGTATGTCCTTCTGTCCTTGGTGCGTCGCACCGCATCCTCGCCGACCATTTCGGCACCGTTTAGGATCTCGCGAAAACGACGGTGCGCCAGTCTAAGCAGCTTTTCGCGCGATTCGTAGATGTGGCCGTAGTCGATTTTACCCTCGTCACCGCAGTGACGCTCGCCGGAAAGTTCCTCCTCGGTGAGCAGCCCCAGCGCTTTGAGTTCCTCCAAATCGATAAAATACGGATTGCCTGCAAAACTTGAGAAAGACTGATAGGGCGAGTCGCCGTATCCGGTGGGTCCGAGCGGCAAAATCTGCCAGTAGCTCTGTCCCGCCTCCTTCAGACAGTCAATCCATCGGTAGGCTTCCATTGAGAAGGAACCGATTCCAAAGTCGCCTGGAAGACTGAATACCGGGAGCAAAATTCCGGCTGCACGTTTCATTCCTTTTTCTCCATTCCGATTGCGCGGTCTATGCGCTTCTTCGCCGCCCCCGCAACATCCGCAGCCTTTCCGGCAACGCCCGCGGCCTTTTTGCCCGCCGCATCCTTTGCCTTACCGGCTGCATTTTTTGCCTTACCCGCAACGTCTGCGGCTTTTCCGGCGACACCCGCCGCCTTTTTCCCGGCAGCTTCCGCCGCCTTCTCGAGAAGGCTCTCAGGCTTCTGTTTTGCCTTTGTCTCCTCGGTCTTTTCCGCTTCCGCACGCGGCGTTACCTTCTTCTCAGGCTCCCGCTTCTTGCAGGCAAAGAAGAGCGCGCTGTACGCGGGCAAACGGATACCGATGCCTAAGTCCTTGTCATCGACCTCCATTGCGCGAGCAGGCAGAGCGCGCGGGTTCAAAAGTCCGCTGCCGCCGAAGCGCTCCTCGTCGGTCG
>CAUVLB010000243.1:0-2590 GCA_963552595.1 uncultured Stomatobaculum sp.
GGAAAGAAATCCAAGGAGACCATAGATTTGCCCTATTCCGAATACTATGACATGCGGGATTTCGGAGAGCTTGAACTTCGTTTTTCCGTCGGGGAGCGCGGTTACTCCGCCGCACATCCCAAAGAAGTAGAGAGCTTTTACATTTACCCCTACGGGGAGAACAGCGGGGTAAAGTTTGAGCGGAAGGTGGGCAAGAATGAAAAAGTGCTCACGGAGAACGAGAACTTCCGCGTGACGCAGCTCGGCGGCGCCTTCGATGAGAGAGGCCGCTATGTGCTTACCCTCTTTATCGAGAATAAGAGCGATAAGGACTTGCGCTATGAGGCGGAGAAAATTTCCGTCAACGACTACATGGTGGATACCTCTATGACCGGGGACTTAAAGCCCGGAGAGAGCGGTTTTGCGGAACTCCGCTGGAGTAAGCGCAGACTCGAAGAGAGCCAGATTACCGACGTGAAGGAAATCGAGTTTACCCTCCGCGTGATAGACCGCGAACACCCGATCGATGCCCCCTTATTCCGGGAGGTCTTAACGGTGACCCCGTAAGGTGGGATGGATAAAGGAAAGCAAGGAAGAGGCAGCCCGAGGGCTGCCTCTTTTTTGACGGAGATTGACAAGGGGTGCTGACAGCTAGGATAATGGTGCAGAATAGGAAGAACCAAAGCGAAAGGAGAAAATCATGTTAGCAGTCGGAACCAAGGCACCTGACTTTACCTTACCGGATCAGAACGGAGAGCTGCGCAAGCTCTCGGACTACAGGGGACAGAAGGTAATCCTCTATTTTTACCCGAAGGATATGACGCCGGGCTGCACGAAGCAGGCCTGCGGCTTTGCGGAGCTCTACCCGCAGTTCCTTGAGCGCGGCGCGGTGGTGCTCGGCATCAGCAAGGACTCTGTGGCATCCCATAAAAAGTTTGAGGAGAAGTACGGCCTGCCCTTTACCCTGCTTGCGGACACAGAGAAAGAGGTCATTCAGAGCTATGATGTCTGGAAGGAAAAGAAGCTCTACGGCAAGGTCTCTATGGGGGTTGTCCGGACGACCTATCTGATTGACGAAGCGGGTATCATTGTGAAGGCGGATGACAAGGTGAAGGCCGCGGAGAACCCGGCAAAGATGCTCGGAGAGCTCGCGTGAAACTGATTATTTCGCCTGCAAAGAAAATGCGGGTAAACACGGACAGCCTTGCGGCGGGACAGCTGCCAAGGTATCTCGAGGAGGCAGAGACACTAAAGCGCTGGATTCAAAGCCTCTCCTATGCGGAGCAGAAGGCGCTCTGGGCTTGCAATGACAAAATCGCCGCGGAGAATGCCGCGCGCTTTGCGGCCATGAATCTGCGCGAGGGTGGCACGCCCGCAATCCTGGCCTACGAGGGTATACAGTACCAATACATGGCACCGGCCGTCTTTGAGGAGAAGGCGCTTCGTTATGTGGAGGAGAAGCTCCGCATTTTATCGGGCTTTTACGGCGTGCTGCGCCCCATGGATGCGGTCACGCCCTATCGCCTTGAAATGCAGGCAAAGGTCGCCGTTGCAGGTCACAAGAACCTCTACGCCTTCTGGGGCGATAAGCTGTACCGCGCCGTGCGGGATGAGAGCGGTGTTATCATCAACCTCGCTTCCAAGGAGTACTCGAAGGCAATCGAGGCGTATTTACAGCCGGAGGATCGCTTCATCACCTGTGTGTTCGGGGAACTTACGGGTGGCAAAGTCGTTCAGAAGGGCGTCTATGCGAAGATGGCGCGCGGGGAGATGGTTCGCTATCTCGCGGAGATAGGCGCGGAGAGAGCGGAGGAACTGAAGGGCTTTTCGCGTAGCGGCTACGCCTTCCGGGACGAACTCTCCAATGAGACAAACTATGTCTTTGCCCGGGAACCCGGGACTTACGAGGACGTTTGATTCCGGAAAGCATACGCAGGGCTCTGACGAACGGGAAAGAATAGAGCCGGGAGAGAGAAGATGCGGAGAGGCATTATGTCAGGAGAGAAGCAGATGACAGGAGGAGAGAGGCATGCACTTGAATACGGAACGGAGCATTTTTCTGCTCTGGGTGGCAGCACTGAGTCTCATGAGTTTTTTGCTCTTCGGTCTTGACAAAGAAAAGTCCCGCCGTCATGCCTGGCGCATTTCGGAGCGCACGCTCTTACTCAGTGCCTTTCTCGGCGGCGCGCCGGGCGCGTTCCTCGGCATGAATTTCTTTCGGCACAAGACGCAAAAGTGGAAGTTTCGCATACTTGTGCCGCTCGCCCTCTTGCTCTGGGCTTGGATTGCGTATCGAGTATTTCAGTGAAAGAAGAGGACAGCACAGGGGCTGTCCTCTTTTTTGCCGTTTGCATTAGAGTCAGAGAGTAATTTAATGCTGAACTGTCAATCTGCGTCAGTAAGGAAGTTTAAAGCTTAATTGTGTAGTTCCACTGCAATGTCGCATGGCAGAAGAAATTTGCTTACGGTACTGCCTGTATAGATGATAGAGTAGTCTGCTATGGGGATAAAACTGTGGCTGCTTACATCGAATTCGCATAAGACTATCCAATAATTGGACTAGACATTGACTAAAAACAGTATAAAATAAACAATAAGGTTTTCAATATGA
>CAUVLB010000244.1:0-2581 GCA_963552595.1 uncultured Stomatobaculum sp.
AGGCGCTCTCGGCGATGATCATCGTGTAGCCGAAGCTCAGCACGAGGAGCAGATAGACCAAGAGAAAAATTCCGCCGCCGTACTTTGCGGCGAGGTAGGGGAAACGCCAGATGTTTCCGAGACCGACGGCGGAGCCGGCCGCCGACAGAACAAAACCGAGTCGGGAGGAAAAACTGCTCCGCTCACCTTTAGAAGACATAGAGAAAACCTCCGAAAATAAAATTTGTTAAAATTGCATAACATTGCCATTTTACGGAGCGCCTCCGTGCTTGTCAAGCGAAAGGCTTTATGCTATAGTAAATCTGTTAATTTTATATTGTGCCGTTACGGCAGAATCGATTGGGAGGGCAGGTATGGACAATTTCGGCGCGTTGATTAAACTGGATGAGCTCGTGAGTTCCATGAAAAAGAAAGAGCAGTCGAACAAGACCCGTGAGGCGGTTGTCATGGCGCTCGCAATCATCGGCGTTATCGCGGCAGTGGCGGGAATTGCCTATGCGGTGTACCGCTTTATGGCCCCGGTGGAAGATGATTTTGACGACGACTTTGATGATGACTTCGACGACGATGATCTCATCGTGTTCGATGAGGACGAGGATGAGGCGTCCGAGGCAGCGGATAAGGATTGAGCGTAAAATAGAGAGACTGTATTGAGAAGAGGGCGCGCCGAAAAGACGCGTCCTCTTTTTTGAAGAGAGGATGAGGGAGTATGAAAAAAGGAGAGGAAGCGCGCGGCATCATTTCGGAGTACCGTTTTCCGGATCGCGGCTATATTATGCGGGAGGACGGAAAGGTCCTCATCAAGCACGCGGTGCCGGGGCGGGAAGTCTTGTACCGTGTAACCAAGGCGAGAAAGGGAAATGCCGAGGGGCGGGTACTGGAGACCTTGACGCCCGGAGCCTGCGAGCGGAGAGTGAGTCTCTGTCCCGCAGTCGGTGTCTGTGGCGGCTGCCTCTACCAGACCCTTCCGTATGCAGAGGAGCTGAAACTGAAAGAGCAGCTTTTGCAGCGCTTGCTCGGTGAGGCGATCGGAGAGGACTTTCTCTGGGAGGGCTTGACCGCAAGTCCGAGCGAGAACGCCTATCGCATGAAGATGGAGTACTCCTTCGGAGATGCCTACCGGGATGGACCTCTGACCCTCGGTATGCATAAGAGAGGTAGCCATTATGACATTGTGGAGACCGACCGTTGCGAACTCGTACATGAGGATTTAAACTTGGCGCTGCGTGAGACCCTGCGCTTCTTTCGGGAGCGGAATGTGCCGTTTTATCACAAGATGCGCCACGAGGGTTATCTCCGTTTCCTGCTCGCGCGCCGCGGTACGCACAGGAAAGAGCTCTTACTCGACTTGGTCACAAGTTCTCAGCTTCCCGCGGAAGAGGAGAGTGAACTGCTGAACGCATGGAGGGAGCTCATGTGTACCCTGCCGTTTGAGGCGAGCCTAAAGGGACTGCTCCATACAGTGACCGATTCGGTCGCAGATGCGGTGAAAAACGAGAGGACAGAGCTTCTCTTCGGAGAAGCGCAGTTTGAGGAGGAACTCTCCGGGCTTCGCTTTGCGATTACGCCGTTTTCGTTTTTTCAGAACAATGCGGACGGCGCCGAACTGCTCTATGAGAAGGTGGGGCAGTATGTCGGTGAGACCGGCGGAAAGGTGGTCTTTGACCTTTATTCCGGCACGGGTACCATTGCGCAGCTGGTCGCAAAGCACGCCGAGCGCACCGTCGGCGTAGAGCTGATTGAGGAGGCGGTAATCGCCGCGCGGGAAAACGCAGCGAGAAACGGTGTGGAAAACTGTCGCTTTATTGCGGGAGATGTCTTAAAGGTTTTGGATGAAATCGAGGAGAAGCCGGATATCATCATTCTCGATCCGCCGCGCGAGGGCGTGAATCCGAAGGCGCTTCGAAAGCTGATTTGCTACGGGGTGCCGCGTATCATCTATGTATCCTGTAAGCCATCGAGTCTGGTCACCGATCTCGAAATACTTCGAGAGGGGGGCTATCATACCACGCGCGCTGCGGGCGTCGATATGTTTCCGCGGACACCGGGCGTGGAGGCAGTGCTCTTGCTGGAGAGACGAGAGCCTGCATCGATGAGATGACGATATAAGACCGAACGTGGGAGTGCACGTTTTCGGAAGCTCGGGAGAGTACAGCTTGCGGCGCGGACCACACAGCGGAAATCCGGGGTTACGACGGATGGAATCATAGTATTTGGTTGGCATATAGCCCGGGAGGTAGGGACATGGAGAAGAAGAGCGGAAAAGAGCAGGCGATTGAGCGCGTGCGTGAGATGACAGAGATACTGGAGCGCCAGAGAGAAGAGATCTCGGCGATGAAAAAAGCGCTGCAAACCTTTGAGGATTCGCAGCGCAGCTATCAAAAGCTTATCAAGTACTACTACAGTAAACAACTCCACAGCGATGACAGGCGTTGGAGCCGGGGGGAGCTGGACGAGTTACAAAGTGTCGAAGTCCTGTCGGAGGATGCGGTCTACGACATGATGGGAGACCGCTATGAGCTTACGCTTGACATGTTGGAACTCGCAACCAAGCTGATACGCCAAAGATAACTTACTCTTG
>CAUVLB010000245.1:0-2570 GCA_963552595.1 uncultured Stomatobaculum sp.
AAAACGTGACAAGAAAAGATCGAAATGGGAAAGTGTACGCTTGAAACGAAACGCTGACGCGCAATCGAAGCGCAACTGCACGCCGGCCGTGCGCGAATGGAGATGTTAGATGACGGAGGCAATTTTTGACCGCAATCCGCGGGAGCTTATATTCAAGGCGCGAGTTCTTTCCTGTGAGGAGAGAAGAGACGACTCGGGAGAAATACGCTTTGCAATCGTTCTGGATCGCACGGCATTTTTTCCGGAGCAGGGCGGTCAGAAGGCGGATCGAGGGACGCTCGGCGGTGCAAGACTCCTGGACGCGGAGATACACGAGGGCGTGATTGTCCACATTTTGGATGCGCCCCTGGAAGCAGGAAGCGAAGTCAGCGGCGAGGTGGACTGGGAGCGTCGCTTTGATTTCATGCAGCAGCACACGGGAGAGCATATTTTATCCGGACTCGCGAACCGTCTCTACGGCGCGGAGAACGTGGGCTTTCATCTCAGCGAGCGTGAGGTCCAGCTGGATTTCAGCGTACAGCTCTCGGAAGAAGAGCTCAGAGCGCTGGAGCGCGCTGCGAATGAGGCTATTTTCCGTGATATTCCCGTGCAGGCCTACTACCCGAATGCGGAGGAGCTTGCGGCGCTCAGCTATCGGCAGAAAAAGGAGCTCAAGGGCGCCATACGCATTGTGGAGCTTGAAGGCGTGGATCGCTGCGCCTGCTGTGCACCGCATGTGGCGCGGAGCTCGGAAGTCGGTATTTTGAAGATTCTCAGCGCAATGAACTATAAGGGCGGCACGAGGCTCTACATTGCTTGCGGCATGCGCGCCGTCTCAGACTATGCGGCGCGGATACGGGAGGCGCAAGAGCTGTCGAAACTTCTCTCAGCGCCGCAGGGCGAGCTCAGCGCCGCTGTACGCCGCCTGCAGGAAAAAGCGGCCGCGTCGGAGCAGCGCGCGGCAGAGACGGCGCTTGCCCTGATTCTTTCCCGCGCGGAGGCGGAAGCGAATGCGCGGAAGAACGAGACAGGGGGGGATGGCGCTTCCCTCTGCCTCATCCTGCCGCCGCTCCCGGAAAGTGCAATGCAGCGTGCGCTCAAGCCGCTGAAGGAAGAATATGCCGGCCTAATCGCGCTCTTTTCGGGGAATGAGGAAGGCGGCTATGCTTTTCTGATGGCGGGAGACGGGGTGGACTGGAAGCCCTTCCTCACGGAGCTCCGCAAGCGCGGTGGGAAGGGCGGCGGCGGAAAGGACCGCGTACAGGGCAGAATCTTCTGTGCCGAGCGGGAGCTCAGACCGCTATTCATGAAATTGTAAAAAATCAGAGCTGATATTGTGATAGAATTGTAATGAAATGAAACGCCACAAGGAACAAAACGGAACGATGGAGAGGAGGGATTCGTCGATGCCTGAGAGAAGAAAGCGGCTCAAGGCTTGTCTGCTCATACTTGTGCTGCTCGTATTGAGCGCAGCGACGGCGGGAAGCGCGCAGGCGGCAAGCGCGCCGGAAATCGCAGCGGAGGGCGCGGTGCTCTACAATGCGACCACCGGGAAGTTCTTATATGAGAAAAACGCAAACCACCAGTATTATCCGGCGTCCATCACCAAATTTATGACGGCGCTCTTGGTACTTGAGAATGCGTCGCTTGAGGATACTGTGGTTTTCTCGAGCGCAGCGACAGAGAATCTGGAGTCCGGGGCTGTGAACCTGGAAGTTGTGAAGGGAGACCGCATTAAAGTGCGCGACTGCCTTTACGGACTCATGCTGAAGTCCGCAAACGAAGTTTCCAACGGACTTGCCGAGCATGTCTCGGGTTCCGTCCCCTCCTTTGCGAAGAAGATGAATCGTCGAGCACAGGAGCTGGGCTGCACAAACACCAACTTTGTCAATCCGAGCGGACTCAACAACGCAAATCACCTCTCGACGCCGCATGACATGGCGCTGATTGCGAAGGCCTGCTTTGACCGCGCGGATTTTCGCGCAATCGACAAGACCGTGTCCTATCACTTTCCGGCGACGCAGAAGCGTCCGAACGGCACGGACATCGTTATGGGACATCGCATGGTCTCGAGCGCCAATGCGGAATACTACCCGGGGGTTTTGGGCGGCAAGACAGGCTACACGAGTGCCGCGGGGAATACCCTGGTCACTTGTGCGGAGCGTAACGGCGTGCGACTCATTGTCGTGATTATGAAGAGTCATAAGACCCAGTATACGGATACGCGTGCCCTGCTTGACTACGGTTTTCAACTCGCGGAGGAAAGCGGCGGAAAAAAAACGCAAGCCGTGGACGGGGAAACGGGGACGCAGGTAGCAAGCGGCAGAGTTCAGGCGCTCACGGCAAACAATCCGACACAAAATCAAGCGGGAAGTCCGCAAGCAGCAAATCTAGCGGCAAATCAAGCGGGAAGTCCGCAAGCGGGAAGTCAAGCGGGAAGTCCGCAAGCAGCAAATCAAGCGGGAAGTCCGCAAACGGTAAGACCGGAGGGAACACAAAGTCGAATCGTAAGTCAACAAAATCAAGCGGCAAGTCAACAAAATCAGGCGGCAAATCAACAAAATCAAGCGGTAAATCAGGCAAGTCAGGCG
>CAUVLB010000246.1:0-2559 GCA_963552595.1 uncultured Stomatobaculum sp.
GGCCGCATCATCCCCGTTCGGTGCCTTAAGAAGCAGGTAAAACGCCCCCTCGGGTTTCACCAAGTGATAGCCCATGGCCGGAAGCTCTTTGAGCAGCAGGGCGCGGTTCCGCGCGTAGACAGAAAAATCCGAGTGGAATAAGTTTACGCGTTTTAATACACGCTGCATATACGAAGGCGCGTTCACAAAGCCGGATATGCGGTTTGCGATGACCGCCGCCCGATAGATTTCACGGGACTCCGGTATGCTGTCCGGCAGGAGCAGCCAGCCGATGCGCTCGCCCGGCAGCGAGAGGGTCTTGGAATACGAGTAGACCACCGCCGTATGCGGCATGATGCGCGGCACCCAGGGGACTTTGGCCCCGTCATAGACGAGCTCGCGGTAGGGTTCGTCCGAAATCACGAGGATGCAATTTCCAAACTCCCTCTCTTTCTTATCGAGCACAGCCTGTATCCCGCGGAGCACTTCCTCCGAATAGACGACTCCGCTCGGGTTATTCGGCGAATTCAAAATGAGAGCCCGCGTCTTTTCGCTGACAGCCGCGCTAAGCGCATCGAGATCCGGGAGAAAGCTCTCCGCATGCGTCGCGACCAACTTGAGCACGCCGCCGTAATTCTCGACATAGTTCTTGTACTCCGAGAAATAGGGCTTAAAGCTCAGCACCTCATCCCCCGGGTTTAAGACGGTCTTTAAAAGTATGTTCAAAGCTGCCGCCGCGCCCGTTGTCATGATGAATTGGTCGGCCCTATAGCGTTCCTCCGCCTGCCAGGATACGGTCAGCGCGAGCTCTTTCCGAACATCGGGGAAACCTGCGTTATTCATGTAGCCGTGCACCATAACACTCGGCTCCTCGTCAATCACCTCGCGCATTGCCTGCTCAACCCGAGGCGGCGCGGGCACGTTCGGGTTTCCGAGGCTAAAGTCGTAGACCTTGTCGCTGCCGTACTCCGCCCGGAGCCGCTCGCCCTCCTCAAACATAGCGCGAATCACAGAATTCTGTCCGAGCATGGCCTGCATCTGCCTTGAAATCATCCCCATTGCCTTTTTCCTCCGATGAACCAAGCGATAAGTCCGGTCTCTAAGAAATACACCCAGGTCGCCGGGTTCGAGAACCAGGTTGTGAAAAACGATAGCATAATATAAATCGAAAACTGGGCGTAGAGCATGCAAAAAACCGGACTGTGCTGCTCTCTCAGCTTCCTCTCGAAGCCCGCCGCGACGAAGCCCAGGATTGCACAGAAAATGACCACGCCGAGTATGCCGAAGTCGTACCAAGCGTCATAAATCAGGGTGACGGTCGTGAGCTCGGTCTTGGTCACATAGAGCGGGAAGGCCATAAGTTCCGGCCGAAGGAACTTGAGGCCGCTCAGCGCAATCAGCGGAAACAGCATTTTGAGCCCGAAGCTGTGCTGCGGGAGCTCGCGAATCAGACAGTTCACATTGTCGTAGTTATTCGCAATGTAAATGTAGGGCTGGCTCACAAAAATCGGGAAATTCCGCTTCATTTCAAAGATGCCGTTTAAGTAAGAGACACTGTGTCCCCGCGCCATGCTGAGAATCCCGTAGGCAGCACAAAGAAAGACAAAGCCGAGGGCTATGAGCGGCGCCGGTATGGGCTCCCGCCGGAGTGTGAGCCAGGTGAACACGGCCATGAGAACCGCGAGTAAGAGCTGGAAGCGGGACACACAGAGCACGGGAATCAAGGGAGAGAGAAGCACGGCAGCCGCCACTAAGACATTCTCCCCGCGGCTTCTTTTGCGCACCGCAGTCCGGTAAAGCAAGGCGAGCGAGGGCACCAGCACACAGGAGACCGTGAGATAGTGAAGACCGCTCACATGAAAATAGGAGTAGGCGTGCGGCATATGGCGCACCAGGAAGGGCACAAAGCCCAAAATGCGCGCCTCGACCAAAAAGGCCGCAAACGAGGCGAGGCTTAGGCCAATCAGGGCAAAGAAGAGTCTCTCGTCGCGTACGGACGCCAGCCTGCCCTCCCGCGCTCTCCCGCCCCGCGGCTTTGGTCCGCTCGCAAAGCGAAAGGCGAGGCGAAATGAGCTGTAGGCGAGAAAGAAGGCCGCGAAGGTCTGCCACTCCCACGGGCCTTGCAGCCGCGAGAGCTTTAAACAGGACAGCCCCTCCCCTCCCACAAAGGAGAGTGAAAAGAGAGCCAAGAGATTCACTCTCCCGCCGTTTCTCCGCTTTTCCTCCCAAAAGAGAACAAGCGCTGCAAAAAGCAGCGCTGTTCCGGAGAGCAAATAATATTGTGTTCTCGCAAAGAGCACCGCCGCAAGATAGCAGAGGAAGTATACGATCACGGCGTTTCCTCCGTGCTTCTGCTGCTCTCGCCTGTGCTTTGTTCCGTCTGAGTCGAAGCGGAGGCGGTGCTGCCGCCCTCCGCACTCCGACTCTCGGCGCTGCTCTCATTCCCCGCACCGCTGCTCTCGCCGCCTGCGCCCTCACTGCTGTTTTCCGTGCTCTGTCTCGGCTCCGTCTCACCGGAGCTCACGTTGATTGTGACATCCGGAACGGAGGTCGCCGTGACCCCCTTCGGCACGGTGACAT
>CAUVLB010000247.1:0-2557 GCA_963552595.1 uncultured Stomatobaculum sp.
AGATTTTCCGCCAGGAGGGCTGGAGATACGAGCTGGAGAGCGAGGATGCGAAGCTCGTCCGAAACGGCGTGGTCTACAACGAGATGAAGGGCGCGTATTCGGATCCGGACCAGGTGTTGGAGCGCGCAATCGATGAGGCGCTCTTCCCGGGACACCCCTATGCGGAGGAGTCCGGCGGAGATCCCGATTTCATTCCGGATCTGACTTATGAGGCCTACCTCGACTTCCATCGCCGCTACTACCACCCGAGCAATTCCTTCATCTATCTCTACGGCGACCTCGACATGGCGGAGAGACTGCGCTATTTAGACGAAAACTATCTCTCGAAGTTCGAGCGCCTCGCAATCGACTCGGCAATCCCCGCGCCGAAGCGCTTAAGTGCGCCGGTCTTTGTGTCCCGCCCCTATTCGATCGGTGAGACGGAGAGCGAAGAGAGAGCGGCCTATGTATCGCTGAACTTGCGGGTCGGCGGTCAGCTGGACCCGGTCGAGTACAGCGCTTACCAGGCGCTCGACTATGTGCTCTTAAAGGCGCCCGGGGCGCTCTTACACGATGCCCTCATTGAGGAGGGCTTCGGGGACGATGTCTACGGCGGCTACGCAAACGGCATACGAGAGCCCTATTTCCAGATTACGGCGAAGCACTTGAGACGCGAGCAGAAAGACAGCTTTTTGCGGCGTGTTCGCGAGCTGCTTTCGGAGATTGCGGAAGAGGGGCTGGATCACGAGATGCTGCTCGCGGCAATCAACATGGCGGAGTTCCGCGCGCGCGAGGCGAATTTCGGCTCCTATCCGAAGGGCCTGATTTACGGCCTGCAGAGCTTTGAGAGCTGGATTTACGATGCGGATCCCTGCCTGCACCTGCGCTTTGCGGGACTCTTTGACGAGCTCCGCCGCAAGGTGGGCGAGAACTATTTTGAGAATTTGATACGCGAGGCTCTCATCGAGAATGAGAACTACGCGGTCGTGGAGCTCTACCCGGTGCGCGGTCTAACGGCGAAGCACGAGGCCGAGGACGAGGAGAGACTCGCGGCAAAGAAGGCGGCGATGAGCCCGGAAGAGCGTAAGGCGCTGATTGCCTTCGGAAAAGAGATGCAGGCGTATCAGGACGCTGCCGACAGCGAGGAGGCGCTCCGCACGATACCAATGCTCTCCCGCGAGGATCTCGCGGCGGAGAACGAAGCGCTGCGCTATGTGACGGAGACACTCGGCGAGACGCCCTTCCACTACGCGGAGCGGAATACCACGGGCATACTCTACCTCCGGCTCGACTTTGACGTGAGCGATCTGCCTGCAGAGTCTCTTTCCGAACTCTCGCTCATCAAGGATTTGCTCGGCTATCTGAACACCGAGGCGCACAGTTACGGCGAGCTCTCGACCCTGGTAAACCTAAGCACCGGCGGTATCCAGTTTAGCATCGACAACTATCCGGATCTCGCGGAGTTCCGGGGAGATCGGAGAGTCTTCTCTGCCTCGGTCAAGTTCCTGCCGGAAAACGCCGAAGAGGCAATTGAGCTGGTCAACGAACAGCTCCTCTCCACGCAGTTTACGGACCGCGAGCGTGTGCGGAATTTGATCGGTGAGATTCGCGCGGGCTTAAAGGACACGCTTCTCTCCGCAGGTCATGTGGCGGCGGTAAACCGCGCGGCCTCCTATTTCAGCGAGAGCGGTGTGTTCCAGGATGTGACGAAGGGCATTGCATACTACCGTTTCCTCGAGGGACTCACGGAAGATACGGCGCTCGCGGCCTTTACGGAGCGCGCAAAGGCGGTGCTCGGTGAGACCGTTCGGAGCGGCCGTCTCCTGATTCACCTGACGGCGGAGCAGGCGGGAAAGGCGAGGGTCTTGCCTCTCCTCACGGCGCTCCCCGCGCGCTATCCGGCGGGTGGCAAGGGAGAGCTGCGCTTCCGCTTTAAGGAAGAGATCAAGCGCGAGGGCTTCGGCTCCGCATCCCGCGTGAACTATGTGGCGCGCGTCGGCAATTTCAGGAGCGGCGGCTATCGCTATACAGGTGCCCTCCGCATTGCGCAGACCATGCTGAGCTACGGCTATCTCTGGAATGAGATACGCTCAAAGGGCGGCGCCTACGGCTGCGCGGTCCGCTTCGGACGCGGCGGCGGCGTGGTGTTCAGTTCCTACCGAGATCCGAAGCTTGAGGAGACCGACAAGGTGTACGAGGGTGTCCCGGGCTATCTCGAGCAGTACGAGGCGGATGAGAGAGAGATGACCAAGGCCATCATCGGTGCCATCGGCGAGATGGATACGCCGCGCACGCCGCAGCTCAGCGGTCTCTTGGCGCTCTCCGCATATTACTCGAAGGTGACGGATGAGATGCTTGCCAAGGAGCGCGCGGAAGTGCTCGCGGCGACGCCGGAGGACATCAGAGCACTTGCCCCGCTGATCCTCGAGGCACTCAAATATGAGGCAAAGTGCGTCATCGGAAACGAGGGGGCAATTGCGCGGGCCAAGGACTTCTTTACGGAGACAACGCAGCTTTTTGCGGCGGAGAGTGAGGAGACAGAGGCATGAAATCAGGTTTTGTCGCGCTGATCGGGCGC
>CAUVLB010000248.1:0-2552 GCA_963552595.1 uncultured Stomatobaculum sp.
AGCTCTGGCCGAGACCAAGCAGCTCTGCCTTCTCTGCCTCATTGTCGACATCGATACCGGTGGTATCCTGCACCCAGATGATCGGGAGACGGTCGCGGCCGCAGAGGGTCACGAACTCGTTCATCTTGATCAGGCCCTGACGATAGAGCTTGCCGCCCATACCCATAGCGCCCTTGCCTCTGTACTCCGGATAGTTCGGGTAGCCCTGCATTGCGAGCACGCCCTGACGGTTCGCGACGACACCGACCGGAAGGCCGTTGACCTTTGCGATACCGGTGATCATCTCCGGGCCGTAGTCCTTCTTATACTCCATGAACTCGCCGCCGTCGATGAGCGCCTTCAGGACATTGTACATGTCATAGGTGCGGCGGGTATTGCGCGGAACGATGTCGTAGAGTTCCTCGCCCTGGATTGCCGGAGCCTTCGGCGTATCGACCCGGAAGAACTCCGGATTGAATGCCGGCATGTAGTCCATGTACTTCTTGATGGAATCCAGAACGCCGAACTCCTCCGCATAGACCTCGCGGAAGAAACCGGTCACGTTGTAGTGGATGGAGACGGAGCCCGGCGGGTCGTTCTTCATCTTTCTGGTCGCATCGATCATGCCCTGTGCACCCTCGAGATCCACGTACGGCTTGGAATCCATGCCGCCGACAATGCCTGCGCCGCCGACTGCCATGTTTGCCTTCTCGTGCGCAATCAGCACGGTCGGGGAAATTGCGTGGTAGCCGCCGCCTGCCGGGTTCGTGCCGTAGATACCGACGATGACCGGGACGCCGAGCTGGTTGAGCTCAGAGTTGCGGTAGAAAGGCGTGCCGCCGCCTCTGCGGTTCGGGTAAACCTTCTCCTGCTCGTCGAGCTTAACGCCGGAGCAGTTCAGGATGTAAACCAGCGGAATGCCGAGCATCTTCGCCGTGTCGGAACCGCGGAGCAGGTTGTCCGCCTGTCCCGGGACCCAAGCGCCCGCCATCTTCTTGTTGTCGGAAGCGATGATCACAGCCCACTTGCCGTTGATACGGCCAAGGCCCTTGACAATACCGGTGGAGACGATACCGATCTTCTCCTCCGCATTGTCCTCCGGGTTGTAGAGCGTGTTGATCGGGCAGAAAGTGCCCTCGTCGACCAGCTGGTGAATTCTCTCGAGTGCCGTGTACTGGCCCTTCTCGTGAATCTTGTCATCCGGCGTACCCGCGGAGAGAAGCTTCTCTACGCGTGCGTGGATGTCCTGCTCGACTTCCTTTAACTCTTTCACGTTCTCCGGATTCGGTTTTGCAGCCGGCACGTTCAGAACCTGCATGTTCTGGAAGTAACGCGGCATGGTGTAATTACTCATTGTCAAATCTCTCCTTAAAAGTGAGTTAACTGGTGGCTGGAATCTTCGCTTACTGCTTCGGAACCTTGATGAACGCCTGACCCGGGTCGATCTCCTCGCGAATCAGCTTGATCATCTCCGGGCTCGGTCCTTCCATGAGCTCCGCTCTGGAAACATCGACATCAAAGCCCGTGTTCTCCTTGACCATCTCCGGCGTGGAGAAGGGATAGTAGTACGCAAGGTACATTCTCTTGGTCTCTGCATCGAACTTCATGATACCGAGGTCCGTAACGACCATCTGCGGTCCTCTGTTGCCCGGGAGACCGGCTCTCTCTCTGCCGCCGGGGCCGTCCATCCAACCCGGGCTCGTGACGTAGTCGATCTTCTCCATGAATCTTCTCTTCTGGTGCTGCATCATGATGATGGTATTGCAGTAGGTCGCAATGCCGTTCGCACCGCCGGAGCCCGTGAAACGGGTCTTCGGGTTGTTGTAATCGCCGATGCAGGTCGAGTTCACATTTCCGTAGGGATCGATCTGTGCGCCGCCGATGAACGCAATCAGGCGCTCCTCGCCGTGCAGCCACTCATTTGCCTCGAAGCCGACAAAGCGGATGTTCGGCCACTGCACCGCGCAGTGTGCCATGAAGCGGAGATCACCGACCGAACGCGGCACCTCGACCGGATCGCAGTCCATGAGACCGCTCTCAACGATCGGATGGCAGGACGGGCAAACCGCACGCTTCGCGAGGGAAGCGCCGATGAGCGGAAGTCCGGTTCCGACGATGACAATCTGATTCTCCTGAATATTCTTTGCAATGGCGTAAGCCTGCATCTCCTGCTTTATATAATTCGTGTAATCAGCCATGTCTCTCTCCCCTCCTTCTTAACGCTTCGCGTATCCGAGCTCCGGAACGACCTTCAGGCTCGCGAGGTGCGCGCCGCCGATCTTGTCGAGAAGCTCATCGTTGCTCTTGCAGCTGTAAACCCACTTGTCCAGGTAATCGCGGAAGGTCTCCGGATTGACCGGTGCCGTGTACGGAAGGCCCTTCTTCTCTGCCTTCTCCTTCTCCTTCGCGATCTGACGCTCTGCGTCTTCCTTATCCTGGTACTTGGAAGCCTTGTCGTACTCCTTCAGCGCCTTGTCGTCGCAGTCATAGTAGTTGTAGACCTGAGACGGCCAGCCGCCGAACGGCACGTGCACAACTGCGTTGACGCACTCGCCGAAGACCTTGTTCTGGGA
>CAUVLB010000249.1:0-2538 GCA_963552595.1 uncultured Stomatobaculum sp.
TTGAGGGTTCGCAGCGCGCGCTCACCAATTTGTTCATTCAGCTTTATTCCTTTGGCATGTTCTTTTTGATGCTCTTCCTCTACCGAAAGGGCGAGGCGACCTTTGCAGGTATGCTGCTTGCGACCCTCGCGATGATGAGCTCCTTCGGTCCCGTGGTTGCGCTCTCCTCGCTCTCGAATAACTTAAATCAGACCCTGGCCTGCGGGGAGCGCGTGCTCTCGCTGCTCGAAGAGACGCCTGAAGTACTCGAACGAAGCGACGGGGAGATGCCGTCTTTCAAGGGCGCGGCGTTTGACTCGGTCAGTTTCGCCTACCGGGATGAGAAGATTTTGAGCGAGTTCTCCCTGCAGATTGAAAAGGGAAAAGTACTCGGTATTCACGGCGCGAGCGGCTCCGGAAAATCGACCCTTTTAAAGCTCCTGATGCGCTTCTGGGATGTGCAGAAGGGCGCGGTGCGAATCTCGGGGCAGGATGTGCGGGACATTCAAACCGCAACGCTTCGGAAAATGACAAGCTATGTGACGCAGGACACCGTGCTCTTCCGCGATACGATTGCAAAGAACATAGCGGTCGCAAAACGCGATGCGACGCAGGCGGAGATTGAGGCTGCGGCGGCAAAAGCGAGCATCCATGACTTTATCATGAGCCTCCCGAAGGGGTATGATACCGAACTCGGGGAGCTCGGCGACACGCTCTCGGACGGAGAGAAGCAGAGAATAGGCCTCGCAAGAGCCTTTCTCCACGAGGCCGATTTCATCCTATTGGACGAGCCGACCAGCAATCTGGACGTGCTGAACGAGGGCATCATCTTAAAATCCCTTTCGGAAGAAAAAGAAGGAAAAACCATAGTGCTGGTCTCGCACCGGCAGTCCACCATGTCTGTTGCGGATTGCCGCTATCACATGGACAACGGAAGGGTTTCGTAAGCGCGGAAGGGAAAAGCGACAGGGCAGGAGCCTGTCGCTTTTTATTATCACTGTTTTGGCCTTGGTCATGTGATAAGCAGACAGAGCCGAGAACAAATGTTCGAAAAAGGACTTGCCATTTGCGTGGGTTTATGCGATACTCTCAAAAGAACAAGTGTTCTGCGCGCGGAAGGGGGAGGTTTTATGGAAGAGTCAAAACAACTCTGGCAGGAGGTGAAGCTTCATTGCCCAAATTGCGGGCGTTACCTGCACGGAAATCTTCGGGCGGATGGCAGTGCGAGACTAAAGTGTCAGTCCTGCGGTCTTATCATTGTTCGAACGGTAAAGAGTCGGAGACGTTGTGAGTTGCAGCTTTTGGCGGTGGAAAACAAAATAGAAAAAGGAAGAGGCATGACGACGATGCGGCATGAAAACTAAGCCCGCATCAGGTCCGTGCAAGAGAACGGTGTGTTGTACCAGTATTGAGAGGCAGCCGGTAGAGTGAATACTCTGCCGGCTCTTTTGTTGTCGAAAGGAGAGATTTTGTTGCTGATTGAGATGATAAGAATGCTTCGGACGGGTAATAGCAAGGTAATGGAAGAAATTTATAAGAAGATGTATCCGCTGTTGGCTGCGGAAGCAAGTAAAACCCATTTCATGGAATATGACGATGCGATGCAAGAATATTGTTTCGCACTGTTTCTTGCTTTGCGACAGGTGCGTGAGCTTGCAACGGAAGCACAGGCATTGGCTTACTGCAAGACAGTTGTGCGTCATCATTTTTGTAAACTCTATCGCAGCTATGTGAGAAAAGGGAAAGCGGAATACGCGGAGGAAGAACTTCCGGAGAGGATATGTCATGACGGTGAGATAGAACGAATTTTATTGGAGACGGCCTTGCGAAGAGAATTACAGGGATTCACGGAAAAGAAGCGGAATATTCTGGCGGAACTATATCTTTCCGGAGAGACAGAGACAGCGGTTGCACAGAAATACGCAGTCAGTAGGCAGTATGTGAACCGTTTAAAGCGCGAATTTCGTGTACAGGCCGAGCAGTATCTGTGCTAATTGGGGAAGAAGGAAATCGGATAAATCAGGAGGAAAATGCGTTGGAAGAAATACTGTATGGATTATTGCGGGAACAAGGTATTTGGGCAGTCTTGTTTGTTGCGCTGCTTTGCTATGTGCTCAGAAAAAATGAGGAACAGGACAAACAGGAAGCTGCGCGGGAGGCTGCATGCCAAGAGCTGTTAAAACAATTTGCGGCGGAACTGCATGCACTGCGAGAAGAAAAGGAGAAGAAAAACACAGTGAATCAAAAATAAGAAACGGAGTTGCTTTTTTCGCTTGTCCGGGTTTCTTCTCTTATGAATTTGCAAATTCAGAAAGATGAAGGAGGACAAGAGAATGTTATTGAAGGCAGGAAGCAGTGGTGAGCAGGTCAAGGCGTTGCAGCGAGGTTTAAAGATGCTTTGCTGTTACGGTGGCACACCGGACGGAAAGTACGGAGGCGGCACGGAGGCAGCCGTTCAGAAGTTCCAGAAACAGCAGGGAATTGAAGCGGATGGTATTGTGGGAGATGAGACTTGGCGTTGCCTGGTAGAAGAGCTCTTGTCGCTTGGAACTGCGTTAA
>CAUVLB010000250.1:0-2537 GCA_963552595.1 uncultured Stomatobaculum sp.
CGGCGTGTGACAGGAAGGAGTTTATATGGCAGATTATTTTACCGAGCAGGCGCAGGAAGCGCTGGAGTACGCACACCGCGCGGCAGAGGAACTGCACAATAGTTATATCGGAACCGAGCATCTGCTACTCGGCCTGGTGCGCCAGGGCAGCGGTGTGGCAGGGCAGGTTCTCATTGAAAACGAGGCGACGGAAAAGCGCGTACTCGCGCTGATGGATAAGATGCTGGCTTCGGTGGAGCGCGTAAAGCTTGCGGAAGAGCCCAAGTACACGCCGATGTCGCGCAGAGTTTTGGAGTACAGTAAGTCGGCTGCCGAGCGCTACCGGGCACCGCAGGTCGGCACGGAGCACATCCTTCTCGCGATTTTGAAGGAGAAGAATTGTGTCGCAAGCAAGTTGCTCTACACCATGGGTGTCAACATTCAGAAGCTCTATGTGGACTTGATGCGCGCTATGGGTGAAAAGCACAGCCCGGAGGATATTCCGCAGCAGTCTCAGGGCGGACAGCACAGCGTTTCGGCGGCGCCGACCCCGACCCTCGATCAGTACTCGCGCGATCTCACGGAATTTGCTCGCCAAGGTAAGTTGGATCCGGTCATAGGAAGAAGCGTGGAAATGCAGCGCGTCATGCAGATTTTGAGCCGCAGGACCAAGAATAATCCCTGCTTAATCGGTGAGCCGGGGGTCGGCAAGACTGCGGTGGTCGAGGGGCTGGCGCAGCTCATTGTAAACGGTGAAGTCCCCGAAACTTTGGCAGAGAAGCGTCTGGTGACCCTGGATCTCTCCGGAATGATTGCGGGCTCCAAGTACCGCGGTGAGTTCGAGGAGCGCATTAAAAAGGTACTGCAGGAGGTTATGCAGGCAGGGAATGTTCTGCTCTTCATCGACGAGATTCACACGATTATCGGTGCCGGTTCCGCAGAGGGCACCATGGATGCGAGCAATATTTTGAAGCCCTCGCTTGCGCGCGGTGAGTTGCAGCTGATCGGAGCGACAACGATCGAGGAGTACCGAAAGCACATTGAGAAGGACGCAGCGCTGGAGCGCAGATTCCAGCCGATCACGGTGGAGGAGCCCTCGGAAGAGGAGTCGGTGCGCATTCTGGAAGGTCTGCGCCCGCGCTACGAGGCTCACCACAAAGTGAATATTACCGACGAGGCAATCAAGGAGGCAGTGCAGCTTTCGGCGCGCTATATTTCCGATCGCTTTTTGCCGGATAAGGCAATTGACCTCATCGATGAGGCGGCGTCTCGCCTGCGTCTTGCGGACTATGCAGAGCCCGCGGAAATTAAGAAGCTCACCGAGGAGATTACCAAACTCGAGAGTCAGAAGGAAGAAGCTGTGCGCGCGGAAGAGTTTGAACGTGCGGGGCAGCTGAAGAAGCGCCAGGAAAAGAAAGAAGAAAAAATCAGTAAAATCAAAGAAGAGTGGACCAAGGCGAGACGGGAGCGGAAGCTTGTGGTCGGCGAGAACGAAGTTGCGGATGTGGTTTCGCTCTGGACCAGAATCCCGGTCAAGAAGCTGACCGAGGAGGAAAATGAGCGCTTAAAGAAATTGGAGTCCATCCTTCACGAGCGCGTGATCGGACAGGAAGAGGCGGTGAGTGCGGTATCCCGTGCGATTCGTCGCGGCCGGGTCGGCCTCAAAGACCCGCACCGTCCGATCGGCTCCTTCCTCTTTCTCGGACCGACCGGTGTCGGTAAAACCGAGCTCTCGAAAGCGCTCGCCGAGGCGATGTTCGGCACCGAACAGGCATTAATTCGTGTCGACATGAGTGAGTACATGGAGAAGCACTCGGTCTCGAAGATTGTCGGTTCGCCACCCGGCTATGTCGGCTACGAGGAGGGGGGCCAGCTCTCGGAGAAGGTGAGACGGAATCCCTACTCGGTCATTCTCTTCGACGAGATTGAAAAAGCTCACCCGGATGTGTTCAATATTCTTCTGCAGGTACTGGACGACGGACATATCACGGATTCGCAGGGCAGAAAAATTGACTTCAAGAACACCGTGCTCATCATGACGAGCAATGCCGGTGCTTCCCGTATCATTGCGCCTAAGACCCTCGGTTTTGCGGCACAGGAGAACAAGGAGACCGACTATAAGAATATGAAGGGCGGTGTGATGGATGAGGTTCGCCGCCTCTTTAAGCCGGAGTTCTTAAACCGCATCGATGAAATTGTGGTGTTCCATCAGTTGGATCGCGACAACATGAAGCAGATTGTGGAAATCCTGCTTCGAAACATCGAGAAGCGCAGTGAGAACCAGATGGAGGTAAAACTCTCCTTTGACGACAGCGCGCGCGAGTTTCTGATAGAGAAGGGGTACGATCCGAAATACGGAGCGCGTCCGCTCCGCAGAGCAATCCAGAATGAGCTGGAGGACAAGCTCGCGGAAGCAATGCTGGACGGAAAGGTGAAGGCCGGTGATCAGGTTACGGTCAGCTGCCCTGCTGTACTCGAGGGCGAGGAGGCAAGTCTTAGTTTTGCAACCAAGCGTAAGCCCAAGCGAAAAAGCGCTGCAAAGAAGGATCAGGTGAGCG
>CAUVLB010000251.1:0-2531 GCA_963552595.1 uncultured Stomatobaculum sp.
AAGCATGTTTTCCTCCGGAACTTCCGGCAGCGCGACGCTCTGAATCCACTGCCCGACATCGCAAGACTCGAACTCTTGCTCTGCGAGCGTATGGTTTTTCAGCGAGAGGGCGGCGGCATCCTGCGCCGCATGAAATTCATCGAGGATCGCATATAGGTAGAGATAGACGATGTTCCGGCTCATGCGCTCCCCGAAATTTCCGAGCCTCCGCCGCACTTCCGCCCGCTCGTTTGCCGGCAGTCGCTCCGAAAGGCGATAACTTAAAACCGCCTGCTCCGGTTTCCCGGCAAGGCTGTCCGCCCGTTCCGAGAAATCCACCGGTATCGTGAGCGCGGCCGCATAATAGCCGCTCTCAACACCGACTGCGGCCTCCTGTGCGCTCACCGCCGTAAAGTTCTCATCCGGAAACTCCATGGTGTCCGCGGCGTAATAAATACGTTTTCCCTCCCGCTCGACCCCCTTGTCCAAGTTGACCACCGCAATGCGCTTGGTTCCTATCGCTTCTCGCCAAGGAGCGGCGGGTGCCGCCCGCGTTTTTAGTTCCGTGTATCCGCCGCCCACGGCAAAGCCGGCCAGAAAGGCGGCCGCCGCAAGCGCACAAAAACTCTTTCGCATCTCTTCCCCTTTTTTCGCTGTCGCCGTCATATGCTGTCATCGTTACGCGCAAGCCTTCCGCAGTTTGATTTGCTCGGCGTCCCCGCCGAATATCGGCCTATTCTCTTCCGCCCGCGTTTTGGCTTGCGCTCTGCGGGCGATGCCTGCGGAAGAAAAAAGGAGAGGATACAGCCCTCTCCTTTTCACCCCGTCAGGAGATGAACTTTGCCGCCATCTCCTCGTCCAGGGCCTGCGTCGCATCGGCTACGCCGTCACACTGCTTCGCAATGCTCTCGATGAGTTCTCCCATCTCGTTGAACGAGGGGCGAAGGGCTTCAAACTGTTCCGCGAACTTTTCGCTCGCCTGTCCCTCCCACTCTTCGCGCAGGGTCCCGATCAAGTTACTCATGCTCTGAACCACATTCAGAAAGTTCTCTCTCGCCGCCCGAAACTCCCCGGCTCTTCCGCGCATTGCCTCCGGTGTGATGCGAATCTGACCTGTCATTCGTAAACTCCTCTCGTGGCTTTTGTTCATTGCTACAAGGGGATTGTATCGCTTTTGTTTACTTAAGTCAAGTAATTAATGTTCTATATTTTCTTTACAATCATTCTTTAGAATGTTTTGTTTTGGAGCCCGACAGAGCCTTCCGTCTAAGCTCTTTTTGCTTTCTTCGAAGCCAAAGCTTTGTGCGAAGCGTGAGCCCGAAGCCGAGCAGGGCAAAGAAGAGACAGAGAGCCACAGTTGCGGTCACGCCTTCCGGAGACGACGCTCTGTGAGTGCAAATATCCGCTTGCAAGGGCTTTGCAAAGAGGCCTTCTGCTTCCGCTTTCACACCCACTTCCGCTGCCCTGTCCTCCTCATTTGCCGGAAGAAAGCGAAGAGAAACACGGAGCGCTTCCCGCTCCGCGGCCTCGCTCCCCCGGCGCGCCGCACTCCGCTCCGCGGCGCTCTCGCTGAATAAGTCGAGTTCCGGGTAGCGATCCGAGTGGGCATGCTCTGCCTCATATGCCCGCTCCCGCAAATGTTCCGGCTTCAGTTGCAGTTCGTCCATGGCTCTCCCCCAATTCGTTCAAATCCAAGCTATGTTTCGTGCTTTATTTGTATCTATCGTAATTTATTCGTCGTCTTTCGTCAACGGAAGTTCAAAGTTTGAAGCATGCAGCGCTTTCCCATACCGCAAGGCTGCTCCTTCGACCGTCTCGCAAATTAAGACAAAAAATCGAGCGCTCGGGGGGAGCGCTCGATTTTATTTGGGGGTTGTGCTTCTCTGTTTAATTGCTTATTCGTTTATCTCGTAGGCATGTCCTCCTTTCTTCCGGATTTACATTGTGAGCCCGCTCAAGTCTTCGGGCATCACAAATTGCAAACTTCCCATGGACATCGGCGCAACATCGCCCTCATCGAAGCAGACCACAAGCCTGCCATCGCTGTTAATGTAAAAGCACTGCTGCTCCGAAATCTCCTTGAATTCATTCCCGGTACGATCGGAATCCAGCCAGTACACCGTATCCGGGTTCTGCGCCATTTCCGCTCGCATCTGCCGCTTAACTTCCTCGCTCACCGCCTTTCGATAGTCACTGCCGGGCGCAAAGAAGTCCCGGAGCGCCATCAGCTTGCCGTCGCGCTTCCGTATTGTGAAATAATGCCGATTCTCGGCGCTGTCCGCGCTCTGCGAGAGCTGGGTCAAGCTGACCGAATACCAGTTGTCGTTATCCGTCACGACTTCCGTCGAAATATCAAGGTTTGAAAAGCCCTCGCTCCCGAGTTCTTCCCGGAAGGCCGCAATCTGCTCCTCGGTGATGCGCTGAATAGCCGCATTAATCTCCTCGGCGCTCTTCTGTGCCTGCTCGGCGGAATTGCCCTTCTCGGTCTCAAGCTGCACTTCTCCTATCTTGACCGTAGCCGTGCGGTCTCCCTCCGCAAGGGTGTAGTCCCG
>CAUVLB010000252.1:0-2527 GCA_963552595.1 uncultured Stomatobaculum sp.
CACCTGGCTCGCGACCAAGGACGATATCAAGGCGAAGGCCTTCGATAAAATCACGGCGCGCACCCGCGAGGCTGTGAAGACCATGTTAAACTTCCGCATCAAGCACGTGGGCATCAACTCGAAGGACGAGGCGGAGGCAAAGAAGACAGCCACCCTCCTCTGCTCGATCTTTGACTTTGACTATAACGACACCGAGCTCTCTGTCTTCACCGGAAGCGCGGTCGAGGTCATGAAGTTCATGGGCCGCGGAAGCCTGGGGCATGTCGCAATCGGCGCGGACAATGTGGACCGCGCGGAGTACTACTTAAGACAGCGCGGCTTCTCCTTCGACGAGTCGACCCGCCGGGTGGATGCTTCCGGCAGAACCACCTTCCTCTACCTCAAGGATGAGATCGGCGGCTTTGCCTTCCACCTGACCAAAAACTGATGCGCCGCCTGACGCTCGGCATCCTGGCGCACGTGGATGCCGGCAAAACCACGCTTTCCGAGGCCCTCTTAGTCGCCTCCGGTGCGCTCCGCGCGCCGGGACGCGTCGATTACGGCTCTGCCTTTCTGGACACCGACCCCGCGGAGAAACGCCGCGGGGTCACCATTTTTTCAAAGCAGGCCTATTTTGAATACGGCGATCTCGCGGTGACCCTGCTCGACACCCCGGGGCATGTGGACTTCTCCCCGGAGGCCGAGCGCGTCCTTCAAGTCCTGGATCTCGCAATCCTCGTAATCAGCGCGGCCGAAGGCGTACAGGGACACAGCATAACACTCTGTCAGCTCCTTCGCCGCTACCGCATTCCCTTTCTTATCTTCTTCAATAAGACGGACCGGCAGGTCGGCACGAGGGAGTCGCTGCTTTCTTCTCTCCGCACGCGGCTCAACGGTGAATTCATCGATTTCTCCCGCAAGGCAGCGAGCCCCGATCTCGCGGAGGAGCTCTCCCTTTTAGACGAGGCGCTCTTAAACCGCTATCTGGAGCGCGGCACTGCGCCGAGCGAGGCAGAGATTGCGGCGCTTTTTAAGGCGCGGCGCTTTTCCCCCTGCTTCTTCGGTTCCGCCCTCCGTGAGGAGGGCATCACGGAACTCCTTAACGGCATCTCCCGCCTCTTTGTCCCGCCGGTCTATACATCGGAATTCTCGGCTCGTGTCTTTAAGATCGGCACGGATGAGAAGGGGGCGCGTTTAAGCTATCTGAAAATCACGGGCGGCAGCTTAAGCGCCAAGATGGCGCTCCCGCCGCTCGGCGAAAAGGTCGAGCAGCTGCGCCTCTACTCGGGAAGTTCCTACTCCCTCTTAAAAGAGGCGCCTGCCGGCAGCGTGGTCGCCGTAACGGGGCTCACAGAGAGCCGCGCGGGGATGGGACTGGGGGCGGAGCAAGGCGAACAGGTGTTGCCTATTTTGACCCCTGTGCTCCGCTATCGCCTTATTTTACCGGAGTCCGCATCGCTCACGGAGCTCCTGCCCCGTCTCCGCACACTCGAGGAGGAAGAGCCGAGTCTCCGCTTTTCGCTCGATGCCGGCGGCAAGACCCTGCTGGTCTCTCTGATGGGCGAAATGCAGTTGGAAATTCTCACGGAACTCCTCGCGCGCCGCTTTTCGCTCGCGGTATCCTTCGAACCCGCGGGCGTCAGCTACCGTGAAACGGTCACCAAGAGCGCCGAGGGGGCGGGGCATTTTGAGCCGCTCCGCCACTATGCGGAAGTACATCTCCTCGTCGAGCCCCTGGAGCCGGGCTCGGGCGTGCAGGTTGAGAGCGCACTCAGCACCGAGCTTCTCCCGAACCGCTACCAACAGCAGGTACTGCACACCTTGGAAGAAGAGGAAATTCCGGGTATTTTGACCGGCGCGCCGCTCACGGATCTTAAAATCACCCTGATTGCGGGGCGGGCCCACGAGAAGCACACCGAGGGCGGCGATTTTCGGCAGGCCGCCGTACGGGCGCTCCGCGCCGCTCTCTTTTCCGCAGAGCCCTGCCTTCTGGAGCCCTACTATGCCTTTTCGCTCCGTCTGCCCGCTTCTTCGCTCGGCAGGGCTTTAAACGACTTGGACCGCATGGGCGCTGCATTTACGCTCGGCACGGCAGCTTCCGAGGCCGAGGCCGTAATTCACGGTCAGGCAGCGGTCCTCGCCATGCAAAATTATGCCGCGGAGCTCCGTCGCTTTACGAGAGGCGAGGGCTCTCTCTCCCTCTCCTTTGCGGGCTTTTTCCCCTGTCGGGATGCGGAGAGCGTCATTGCCGCGCAGGGCTACGATCCCGCGGCGGATCTCGCCTTTCCGGCGGACTCGGTTTTCTGCCGCCACGGGAGCGGCGAGACGGTTTCCTATGCGGAGGCCCCCCGCTACATGCACCTTCCCTACCGGCGCGACATGAACGCAGCTCCGGAAGAGGTCGGCGAAGACTCTCTTGTCCGCACAAAAAAAGAGAGCGCCCCGCTCTCTTTGGAAGAAATCGATGCAATCTTGGACCGCACCTTTTATCAGAACCGGCAGCGCGACAAGAAGCGCCCGGAAAAGCAGCGAAGGGAGGCGAGCGAGG
>CAUVLB010000253.1:0-2526 GCA_963552595.1 uncultured Stomatobaculum sp.
CGATAGCCCCTCCGCAAACCTTAAATCCGAGAGATTGCAGTGCTCGATGCGCAGCTCCTTAAGCGACGGGCAGTGTGCGAGGAAATCAAGCACCACGCTTCCCTCCTCATAACCGTTTCGGTAGTCCCCGCGTCTTATCCCGCCGAAGCCATAGACCGAGAAGCTTTCAAGCGCGGGGTTGCCGCCATTTGTTACGCTGCTCAAGGTGAGAGAGCCGGAAGTCGTGTCGCCGGCAATATCCTCTCCGATAATCGTAATCTCTTTGACTTGCGGGAAGTAATCCAAAGAAATCGGATTGCTATCGCAGCGCAGGGTCAGCTTTCCGAGCGACGGCAGTCCTGCAAACACCTCTTGATGCAGGAGCTCCTCTGTCGTGATTGCGAGGTTGAGCCTGAGCTCTTCAAGGCCTGTCAGTCCCGCGAGCGGCGATAAGTCGCTGCCGTTCCCTGTGCGCTCCGCGAGCAGGGTGAGTTTCTTGATACTCCGGCAGTTCGCAATGCTCGCCACATCTCTCGCATAGAGTTCAAGTTCCGAAAGAGAAGTCAGCGAACTCAGATCCGGCACCTGCCCGGCCGGCAGCCAACTGGCATTGCAGACACGCAAATTTTCCAGCTTGGTGAGCGCGGTGAGCGCCTCATAATCCGTAATATCGTTGCAGTCTCCGATGTCCAGAACACGCAGTTCCGTGAGGCCGCGGAGCGGCTCTATGCTGACCACATCGCTTCCGTCGAGAATGCGAAGCTCCCGCAAATTTGTGAGCGCGCTCAGCATCGCGAGGCTCTTCATGTCATGTCCGTCCCGAATGGTGAGACTTTCAAGCTGCGTGAGACCGGAAAGAAAGCGCAGGTCTCGGATGCTCTCCCCCGATTCGACTGCCCTGATATCCAGCGCCTTAAGCTGTGTAAGTTCAGGGATGTCCTCATTTCCCTTGAGGCGCAGGGTGACCGTGAGACTCTCAAGCTCCTGTAAGTCCTTTAACTCCGCGAGCGAGACTTCGTCATCTCGCCAGTTGATGCGGAGTTCTCGGAGCTTCGGGAAGTTTCTCACCAGCTCTTTGACTTCCTCCTGCCGATAAAGGAAAACCCCGCCCAGCGCTTCGATCGATGCGGGGTCCGAAAAGAGCTCCGCAAATTCGGCCGGGCCTCTGCCGTTGCCGGCATTCGAGATGTAAAGTCGTTTTAAATGCTTCAGATTTCCGAGGGTATTCGTGTACTCCGACGAGCCAAACGAAATCCTGACATCGTAGCCTGCATGAGAGGCGGCATCCAGCTCTTCGAGCATGGGGAAGGCCTGAAAATCGGTTCCGTCCAGCTCAAGCATATCCATGTTATCGTGGAGCATGGATACGCGCTTCTCACTGCCGTCCGCAAGCCCTACCTCCATCCAAATTAGGTAGTCGTTCTCTTTCCGGAAGGCAATGCGCCTTACACTCTGATAGTCCTCCGCCGTAAAATCGGACGGCTCCTTCTCAAAGACTTCCGCAAAGGCTCTGCCGAGCGCTGCATCGTGTATCGCGGCGGTGTATTTTACGGCCGCCGTGCTCTCCGTGCTCGTGTGCCTCGTATTGCTGCGGATGAGGGACGGAAGGAGGGTAAGGCACAGCAAGAGGACAACCGCGCCGCCGCCGATGAAGGCGGGAATATAATTCGGCGTTTCGCGCTTCGCTTTCCGCCCGAGATTCACATTGATCTCGACCTTCTTCTCTTTTTCCTCCACATAGAGCGGCGTCCCGCAGAAACTGCAGGGCACCTTCCCGCTCTGCTTCACCAAGATAGTATTCCCGCAATGCGGGCATCTGATTTTTGTCGGATTCATACTCTTCTCCTCGTCGTATTCGGACCGCACTGTGCCCTATCCCGTAAAGCCGTAACCTTCCGAAGCCGATGGTCCGCCTCTCCCGTTTCCGTGGCTTTCGAGCTGCCGGGCAGCATCGTCTCATAGCTCAGCAAGGGCAACAGAATCAAGAAAATGCTCGCAAACGCACAGAGGAGCATCGATATGACAAACAGCTCGGCTTCATTCTTTCGTTTCTCCGTTTACCGTATATGTCTCAATAAATTGAGCGCCCGATAAATCCGGGAGCGCAGAAATCTCCTCTGCCTGAATCTCCAGCGTTTTCAAATACGGAACCGAAGCGAGGGGCGAATAATCCGTCGCCTTGTTTCCGGAGAGCTTTACCGTGACCAAAGATTTCATGCCTGCCAGAGGGCTTAAATCCTCCGCGCCAGTATTCTGAAGGTCCAAACTCTGCAGTAAATTAAGACTCTTCACAAAACTCAAATCCGTGAGTTGCGGGGCATCCTGTATCGTGAGTGTCTCCAGGTAGGGGAGACGCGCGAGTGCACTGAAGTCTGAAATGGCCTCCGCGTGCTCAATCGTGAGATACTTTAAGCCTGTAATCGTCTGAAGCTCATCCAGGTTCTCTACGCCGGAGAGAGTATAGCCCTCCAGCTGACGGTAAGCTGAGGCGGTCGCCGTCTCTGTGTCCGCTGCGCCCTGCCGCCGCGCGGACGCACTGCTCGCGGC
>CAUVLB010000254.1:0-2523 GCA_963552595.1 uncultured Stomatobaculum sp.
CCGTGATTAATCGCCTATTTACTCTGTCGAGACATCGGTCCCAACGTTTTTGATTTATGGCCTTATTTTACGCGGTAAGGCAGCCATTGTCAATGGTATCTTGCAGCTCGCGGAAGTGAATGTCGTCACCGGAGCGCTTCCACGCCGGGATATTCGCTAAACGCATATTGCATCCCTGTGCTCTGCCCTTGTCCGCTCAGATACTTGTCTACATTCGCCGCATTGATGTCCACAAAGTCCAGATAATAGCAGGGCGCCGAATAATATTTCTTTGCCCCCGCGCGCCAACGATCCAAAAATTCCCTCTGCTCAGCCGTAACACCGCTCTCTTCTTTGTAGCGCTCTACATACGGCCATCCGATTTGTGCCTCTTGAGGCTCAGAAATCGTCTGCTTATTGCTCTGTACTATAGCACTCGTGTAGTTTTTGCCACGCCTACGCCCGATAATTACGGTTTGATTCGTCGGAATAAATACATCCCAGATCTCAAGATTGCTCGGTGGATCATATTAATTCGAATCTAAGGCGTACATCTGTAAGCTATCCGTATAGTAGAAACAACGCGCAATGCTGTCATCCCATCCTGCATCCAACTCCGTCAGCAGCTCCCAAACCCCATCGCCGTTGATGTCCACGACCGCAAACTGCCCGCCGGGCAGCTTTCTGCCGTTCCAGCTCCGGTCGAGGAGGATATTTCGGTACGCTTCTACCGCCTTCTCATTCTGACTCTTTTCGATTTTCTTGCCGTTCTCATCCAGCTGATAACCGTCCGGTGTCGTTGTCGAGACCAGCATAACCCCGTCCGCGCTGACATAGTAATCCCCATCCACCCAGCGGTTCACCGCCATACTGCCGTCCTCTAAGAAATAATAATACTTCCCGTCTAAGTTCCGCCAGCCGTTTGCAATGACGCCGTTCTCATCGAGATAGTAGAAGTTGTCGCCGAGTTCCAGCCAGCCGGTCATCATCTTGCCGTTCTCGGCAAAGTGATACCACTTGCCGTCAATCTCCCGCCAACCGACCACCGGCACACCTGCGTCGTCGTTGAAGTACCAGCCGTTGTCCTTTTGATACCAGCTGTTCATGTGATACTTTTCCGGGTCGAGTTTGATCTCGTAGCTAAGCTCCACCGGCTCACCGGCCTCGCCCTTTTGATTGACCACATAGCAGCGGAGACGGTAGCTACCGTTTTTGCGGAAGCGAAGCGGCTTCTCGTAATCCCGCTCTTCCGCGCTCTCGCCTTCGGGTGCTTCCGTCAGGGTATAGCGTATCGAAACGCCCTTACTTGTTAACGCGAGCTCCACCGGATCCTCATAACTACCGGACACAAGCGAGGCCGTGACCGTGGGGGCGTAGCGCTCCAGTGCCTCTTCTATGAGCGTCGCATCTTTCGTAGCCTTACCGGACATCGCCTCTTCGGCGGTCTTTAAGAGTGAAACCGCATCCGTATGCCGGTTGTTTCTCTCATAGATCTCCGCGAGCGCGAGATACGCCTCTGCCCGCTTCGGTTTCATCCGAATTGCCTTCTCGTAAATCGGTATTGCTTCTTCCGTGTCTCCGAGCTGCCACTCCTGTTCGGCCGCCTGCATCGTCCGCGTATAGCGCGTGCTCTCATAGCCCGCAAAAACCGCAATGCCGAGAACCACACCCGCCGCAAGAATAACCGCGGCAAACTTTTGCTTTTTCATCTCTCATCCCCCTTTCAACGACGTTTCGGACGCTCAATAGCTCAAATACTGCGCCAGCGCATAGCCGCGTCTGCCGTTATATATGACCTCATAGAAACCGTTTTCCGCAGTTCCGACATAGCTCACCGAAGCGCCGAGCGGAATGTGTGCAAGGTCTGCACCGCTCGTACTCGGAATGCTGCGCAGGGTGATATACTCCCGGCAGTTCACGCAGTACATGGTGCGGTAGCCGCCGCTCGTATTGCCGGATACCGTACTGCCCACCGGTCTTTCAAGGCGCTCCGACTCGCTCGGCTGATAGGACACGAGATAGGCCGCCAGCGAATAGCCCGTCATGCCATTGTAGATGACCTTATAGAAACCGTTTTCCGCACTTTCAAGCACGGTGACAGGTGCCCCGAAGGGAATCTGCCGCAGGGCCCGCGCCCGGGTGGACGGATACTCGCGTAGCGAAATCGACTCCGCACAGTTTGAGACAAACATAGTCTCTGAATAGTTCGCCGCGGTCGTCATGGGAGCAGTCGCCACAGGGGCCGCGCTTGTGACCACGGGTGCCGCGGTTACCGGCTCGGTCGCCGCAACAATTGCCTCCGTTGTGAGCGCAGCCTCCGCTTCCGTCACCGCGGAAGCCAGATTTGCCACATCCGCCGCGACCGATGCGGCATAGTTTCCGTCCCGCTCGCTGCTCCCCTCACGTTCTGCCGCACGGCTCTCTTCGCGCGTTTCCTCTCGGCTCTCTTCCCGCTCCGCAAGCGTTTCGTTCCGCACCGCCGGTCTCCGCGTCGCAATGAGCGCCCCCGCGACAATGCCGCCGGACACAATCAGAGCGGATGCC
>CAUVLB010000255.1:0-2513 GCA_963552595.1 uncultured Stomatobaculum sp.
TGTTTAAGCAAGCCCTTGATTAGATTTCTCCCGATAAAGCCGTCCGCACCTGTCACCAGCACCTTTTTCATCTCATTGTCCTTCTTTCACCCGCATTCGCATTGATTTCCTGTCTCAGACAGTCCCGTCTCCCGCCTTTCGGAGATAAGTGTTTCCTCTTATCTCCGTCTCGCAAGCTGCAATACATTGAGAAGCAGAGAGAGCAATACCGCCGCATAGAGAAAACCGTTAATCGGCGTAAACGCCGCCTTCATGCTGCCGTCTTCCTTGTATTCTTTTCCGTTCACATAGAGCTTGCCGTCCACATAGACACCGCCGTAGCGGTCCACAGAGACCACAGCCTTGCCGTTTTCGTCGACAATCTTGACACCTCTTCCGCTCTCACCGGGGCTCACGACGATCCAGTCATCGCTCCCGCCGTTGTCATTCGGCTCTTGTTGCACACTAACATTTCCCGCCGTGCCGAAATCCTGTACTTCCGCTGCGTATGCAGGCGTCGCCGCGAGCGTCGCCAGCAAGAACGCCATCGCGATCTTTTTCTTCATAGCTCTCCCTCAGTAATATTGTTCCAGAATGCGGTTGTACATACCGATCAGCGGATACAGCCGGTACTTGGTGAGATAGCCCTGCGGCCAGGTCGTGTCGCGGAGAAAGTCCTTGAACTCTTTCCGCTTCTGTTTGCTGACCAACGCAAGTGCCATTAAGACCGGGCGGAAACGCGTGCTCCGATCCACATAGCTGCCCACACCAAACTCTTCGTTGTGGCGGAGCGCAAAATAGGCCTTCACGGTTTCCCGCTTCGGCTCATAAATAAAGCGCTTTAAAGACTCCCAGGCGAGCGGGCGGAGCTCAAACTCGGTCACGAGCTGGTTCTCACAGTAAATGCACAGCGCCGCACAGGTTTCGATGATGTGCTTCTGCAGTTCTTTCGTGTAGGAGAAGAAGATTGCATCCTCCTCCTGCTCGCAGTTTCGAAGCGCCACGATTTTCCCATCCTGCGCGCTATATCCGACGGTGCTGCCGTTCGGCGAATTGCATATCATCTCGAAGGGCGTGGAGACTGTCATGAGCGCCCGTGCGGAGCGGAAGGCATCGATGTAGCCGCGCTTTTCCGCATTCTCGGGCTGCTCGTTCAGGAAGGGAATGAGGCCTATGTAGAAGCCCAGCATCTTGGTCTTCGGGAAAAGGTGGCAGAGGTTATCCTGAATGGTGCCGCGCCAGCCTATATCCACAATCGCGACTTCTTCTTCCGCACCGCATAAATCCCGCTCCGCACAGTAGGAAAGCAGGAGCGCACGCTTTTCATCCCGCTCCGCTTCCATGCGGTCTAAGAAGTCCCGATCCGCAAAGAGCGCTTGCACTCTTTCATCCTGCCAGGGATAGGTGATGACTTCTTCCGCCGGAATCTCGTGCTTGTCGAGATACGCCCGCACAAGTTCCAAGTCCACACCGAGCGAAGTAAAGAGCGCCTGCATGGACTGAACGGAATACTGGTTCCAGAGCCGCATGAGCTCCTTTGTGCTGATTTCGCGGAGCGAGGGCATGAAGGTCGCAAGGCGGCTCACCTCTAGGAGATAGGACTTCGGGTAGGCGCGCTTTGAGACCGCCGCCATCGCGTCGTAAATCTCCTTGTAGAACTCACCCTCGCGGGTAAAGAAATAAATCTTCTCAATGCCCCGCGCCATCGCTTCCTCCGCGAGGTTTTGGACAAAGCCGTAGAAGAAGAGGCTCACGTCATCGCTGCCGCTCACGGGTGTACCCGGGTACTGCAGCGGCTTTTTCGCGTCTCCGACAAAGCTACGCTCCCGCTCCTCTCTCTTTTTATGCTCCTCTGCAGGCAGATAGCGCTCTGCCGCAATGCCGAGCCGCTTCGGGACTTCCACGTCGCTGTAGGCATTGTCCCCGAGGTGCATGTGCTCTGCGGGCGTAACACCGAGCAGCTTCTCCGCTTCCTCAAAAAGGCGACCAGAGCGCTTATTGACGCGAAAATCGCAGGACACAATGACGCGCTCCAAGGGTTTCGAAAAACCCGCCACCTGAAGCAATTCCCGAAGGAAGGCCTCGCCCACGTAGAAGTCCGAAATGCAGACCAGTCTTTCGTGCGGAATGCTGTCAACCTTCGCCTCAATGCCGGGATCCAGGTAGATGTGCCGCTTCTCTGCGGCAAGTTCCTCCGCCACGAGGCGCTCGGTCAAAGCGCTCAGCTCTTCGTCAAGTAGCGGTTCAATGGACGCGCGCACCAGGACTTCGCGAAAAACCGCGTGAAGCTCGTACTCATCGTCATAGCCCTGCGCAGTGCTCTGCTGCCCCAAATCACGCTCTACCGCTTGGCGCAGGCGAAACAGCGCCCTTCCGCTCCGGTATTCCTCTTTGAGTAAGGCGCCGCGCTGTTCCAAAAGTACAGCCGCGCTCTCCACCTTGATGGCATCCGGATGGCAGTCCCTCCGCAAGATGGTATCCCAGATATCCAGTGATAGAAGCTGATAGCTTTGCATTTGCGCGAAGCTCCTTTC
>CAUVLB010000256.1:0-2508 GCA_963552595.1 uncultured Stomatobaculum sp.
GTATTTGGCGAGAATTTTATCAATAAGCTCTTCGGTATTTTGGTCTTGTCTCTCGCGCTGCGACGTTTGCATTGGAGTCGAGAACGAATCGGCTTTGCCAAAACAGGCATTTTGAAAAACGCGGGTCGCGGTGTTCTGTTGGCGGGCGTATCGTTTCTGCTTGCCTACGGTGCGGAATTCCTTGTTTTGCGGAGACAGGGGCAGAATCCCCGGCTTGATATCTTTATCACGGCCTTTTCACTGACCGGTGAGAGCGCGATACAACGGGGAACAGCGCTGATTGTGCTCTGTGTGTTCTTTAATCTTATTAATGTCATCATGGAAGAGGGATGCTTTCGAGGCTTGTTTTTAAACCTTGTCGAAGAAAGGCACTCCGCGCGCTTTGCGCTTTTGTTTCAGGCACTGCTCTTTGGGCTCTGGCATCTGGTGACGCCGCTTCGGAATCTGTTGGACGGGGATATCACTGTCGCAAGTTTTGTTGCGCTGAGCGTGGGTTACATCATCCTCGCGGGACTCATGGGCATCAAATGGGGCCTCCTTTCCCGCATGACGGGGAGTCTCTACGCGGGAATGGCGGATCACTTCTTTAACAACTGCATCGCGACCAATTTGCTCCATGTGTGCACGGTAAGCGGCGTGGATGAATGGCTCTTGCTCCGCGTGCTCACGGCGCAGCTCTTCTCCTTTGCGCTCGTTCTGCTTCTGTGGAGGAAGCATCGGAACAAATAAGATCGGAACAATTTTATAACAGCATTTAGCTGGGGCGCTGCGATATCGCAGCGTCCTTTCCCATGTTATACTGTGAGCGGTAGCCCTATGCTTTGAGCTGTCTTTCTGTGAATGAGGATTCAAACAGAGGGCCTGTGGCCGGAGGAGGTACATATGCTGACATATCGGGAATTCGGTGCGGAATACTTGACGGAGCTGCAAGAAATCTATGCGGCCTGCGGCTGGACAAGCTATTTGGATGATGAGGAGAAGTTGCGGCGGGCACTCGGGCGTTCCCTCTTTTTGCTGGGCGCTTTTGAAGACAGTGCTTTGGTCGGCTTTGTGCGCTGTGTCGGCGACGGTGAGCATATACTCTATGTGCAGGACTTGATTGTTACGCCGGCCATGCAGAGAAAGGGCATAGGGCGGGAACTCATGCGGCGCACCTCGGAGAGATTTTCCCATGTGCGGCAGTTTCTCCTGATTACGGATGCGGCGGATGCGGTCTCAAATGCCTTTTACCGCGCCATCGGACTTGAGACAACACTCGGGGGCTATCCCTGCACCGCATATTATCGGGATTTGCCCGAGGTGTGAAAGTCAAAACAAAAAGAGCGGCACGAAGGCCGCAGTGAGAGGAGACAATATGAACGAAGTAATCAAAGCCATGTTGGAGCGCCGCAGCATACGGAAGTTTAAGAAAGAGCTCCCGAAGCGGGAGGATATCGAAGCGATACTGGAGGCTGGGCTTTATGCGGCAAACGGCAAGGGGCGTCAGGCAACGCTTATCCTAGCGATTACCAATCCCGCGCTTCGCGCACGCTTGGTCGAGGCGAATCGAAAGATCGGCGGCTGGGCGGAGGGCTTCGATCCCTTCTACGGCGCGCCGGTAATCTTACTGGTGCTCGCCGAAAAGGACTGGGGCAATGCGGTCTATGACGGCAGTCTCGTCATGGGAAACCTCATGCTCGCGGCACATGCTCTCGGTCTCGGCAGCATATGGATTAACCGCGCCCGCGAGGAGTTTGAGCAGCCGGAATTCATTGCGCTCCTCAAGGAACTCGGCGTCTCGGGTGAGTGGATTGGCATAGGGCACTGCGCGCTCGGCTATATCGACGGCGAAATCCCGAAGGCAGCGCCGCGGAAGCCCGGACGGGTACTCTGGGTCGAGTGAGACTCAGTGCGCAAACTGCTTGAGGAAATCAATGTAGGCGAGGGTCAAATCCCCGGCCGGGCGCTCCTTCGGGAGGACATAGCCGATTTCCATGTAGTCATCGACCGCGAGCGGACGGGCGACAATGTTCTCGCCGTTTAACTCGGTGTTGATGATGCCGGAACAGATGGTGTAGCCGTTCATGCCGATTAAGAGATTAAAGAGGGTCGCGCGGTCGCAGACTACGATATCCTTTTCGGACTCGGCGGCACTTTGAATTTCTTCGGAAAAATAGAAGGAATTGTGCTGTCCCTGCTCATAGGAGAGGCGGGGGTAGGCGCGGAGGTCTTCCATGGAGACCTCCTTTTTTTGTGTGAGCGGATGATGGGTTCCGAGGAAGACATGCGGCTTCACGCGGCAGAGCGGCGTAAAGAGGAGCTTCATCTCCTGGAAACTCCTCTGCAGTACGGCCTCGTTGAACTGATTTCGGTAGAGCACGCCGATTTCCGAGCGGAGTTTTGATACATCCTCTAAGATGCGGTAGGTCTCGGTTTCCCGCATGTGGAACTCGTACTGCGAGCCGCCGTAGGTGTTTAAGAGAGCCACAAAGGCCTCGACCGCAAAGGAGTAGTGCTGGGAGGAGACGC